>CALRLJ020000280.1:0-5277 GCA_943368635.1 Sediminibacterium ginsengisoli
CGAGGTGCGAGACAATCCGGCCGTGCTTGAAGCTTATCTCGGCAAACATGGTGCGAGGGAGGCTGCGCGTGCTTGAGGTCGCCAATCTCCGCAGCGCGTATGGCCGCATCGAAGTCCTGCACGGGGTGAACCTCACCGTGCGCGCGGGCGAGGTGGTCGCCCTGATCGGATCGAACGGCGCGGGGAAGACCACGCTGTTGCGCGCGCTATCGGGTGTGCAGCCGATCACCTCCGGCGAAATCAGCTTTCTGGGCGAACGCATCGAGCGGCTCAAGCCGCATCGGCGGGTTGAGCGCGGCATGACGCAATCGCCCGAGGGTCGTCAGGTTTTCGGGCCGTTGAGTGTGGAAGACAATCTTCGCCTCGGGGCTTACATGCGCCGCGACAAGGAGATCGAGAGCGATCGCGACCGTGTGTTCGGGATGTTTCCCGTACTTGCAGAAAAGCGCCGCCAGCTCGCCGGAGGGCTGTCGGGCGGCCAGCAGCAGATGCTGGCGATTGGCCGCGCCTTGATGGGCAAGCCGAAGCTGCTGCTGCTGGACGAGCCTTCGCTGGGATTGTCACCAACGCTGGTCGATCAGATCCTCGCCGCGATTGTTTCCCTTCGAACTGAAGGTGTGACCGTGCTTCTGGTCGAACAGAATGCTAGCGCCGCGCTCGAAATTTCAGACCGGGGCTACGTGCTGGAAACCGGCAAGATCGCCTTCGAAGGCGCGGGCGCGACGCTGCTGTCCGACCCGAAGGTGAAGGCGGCCTATCTCGGCGCGGCCTGACAAGATTAGCTGCGTGACGGCTCGCTAACCGTTGGTTGCGGCGCTGGGCGCATGTTGGCCTCCATTGCGGCACCTTCCGTTTCAGGTGCACACCCGAACCACGCATAGAGCGCCGGCAATACGAACAGCGTCAGCAGCGTCGCGCTGATGAGGCCACCGATCACAACCGTTGCAATCGGCCTTTGGACTTCTGCGCCGGTTCCTGTCGCCAGCGCCATCGGCACGAAACCCAGCGATGCGACCAGCGCCGTCATGGCGACGGGCCGAAGCCGGGTGAGGGCACCGGTGAAAATGGCGTCGGTCTTGTTGTATCCCGCCGCGATCAACTGCTTGATGTAGGTCAGCATTACCAGACCGTTGAGAACGGCGACGCCGGATAGGGCGATGAAGCCGACAGCAGCCGAGACCGAGAACGGGATTCCCCGCAGCCACAATGCGACAACGCCGCCGGTCAGCGCCAGCGGCACGGCGCTGAATACGATCAGCGCATCGCGGGCGGTGCCGAGCGCGCCCATCAGCAGCAGGAAAATCAGGATGAAACATCCCGGCACCACGATGGATAATTTCTGGCGCGCTGCCGCGAGGTTTTCGAATTGTCCGCCCCAGGTCATCCAGTAACCCGGCGGCAGAGTGACTGCGGTCTCGATCTGCGCCCGCGCGTCGTTGACGACGGCGGCGATGTCGCGGTTCCGCACATTGGCGGTGACGACGATGCGGCGCTTGCCGTTCTCGCGGCTGATCTGATTGGGGCCTTCATCGATCTTGAAGGCTGCCAACTGCCCGAGCGGAACAGTCAGCGGCGTCGGGCCTGCCTGTGGCAGCGAGACCGGCAAATTCTTCAGCGCATCGACGTCGCCGCGAATATCTTCCGGAAGCCTGACCACGATGTCGAAACTGCGATCGCCTTCAAACACCGCCCCGGCGCTTCGTCCGCCAATGGCGGTTCCGATCACGTCCTGTACGGCAGCAAGGCTGAGGCCGCGCCGCGCGATCTCCGTCTTGTCGATGTCGATATTCAGTACCGGCAGGCCGCTGGCCTGTTCGATTTTGACATCGGTTGCGCCTTTGGTTTTCCTCAGGATGTTTGCAATCTGCACAGCGCTCCGCAGCATGGATTCGGAATCATCGCCAAAAACCTTGATCGCCAGATCACCGCGTACACCGGCCAGCAGTTCGTTGAACCTCATCTGGATCGGCTGGGTGAATTCGTAGTTGTTGCCGGGCAGCTCTCGTACAGAATCTGCAATCTGGTCGAGCAGCGCAGCTTTGCTCAGTTTTGGATCAGGCCATTCATTCTGGGGCTTGAGAATGATGAAGGTATCTGACGCGCTGGGTGGCATCGGATCGGCTGCGACTTCGGCTGTTCCGGTTTTTGAGAAGACATGGGCGACTTGCGGAAACTCGCCGATGGCTTTTTCAACATCGAGCTGCATGGCCTGGGATTGCGTGAGGCTTGTGCTCGGAATTCGCAGCGCGTGCATGGCGATGTTCTTTTCGTCCAGCGTCGGGATGAATTCCTGACCCATTCTGAGAAACAGCAGCAAGGCGCCGGCGAACAGAATTAATCCGGTGACGACGGCCGTCGCAGGCCGCGTGATCGCGCGTTTGAGCAGCGGCGCATACGAGGTCTTGAGCTGTCGCACGGCGCGGCTGTCGGTTTCGGTGACCCGGCCCGTGACGGCGATGGCGATCAGGGCGGGAACGAAAGTCAAAGACAAGATAAAGGCGGAGACCAGTGCAAGGATGACCGTCAAGGCCATCGGCTCGAACATCTTTCCTTCGACGCCGCTGAACGTCAGCAGCGGCACATAGACCAGAATGATGATGGCCTGACCGTAGACAGTCGGGCCGATCATTTCTTCTGCGGCTGCCTTAACGGTTGCAAGACGCTCCGGCAGCGAAAGTGTCCGTCCGGCTTCTGTCTGTTTCTCGGCCAGGTGACGCAACGTGTTCTCGGTGATGATGACCGCGCCATCGACGATCAGGCCGAAATCGAGCGCGCCGAGACTCATCAGGTTGGCGCTGATTCGGCCCTGCAGCATCCCGAAGGCCGTCATCAGCATGGCAAGCGGAATCACGAGAGCGGTGATGAAGGCTGCGCGGAAATTTCCAAGTAGCAGGAACAGGACGGCGATGACGAGGAGGGCGCCTTCGCCGAGGTTCTTGCTCACGGTGCTAACGGTCGCATCGACCAGTTGCGTGCGGTTGAGAACTGTCTCAACGGTCACGCCTGCCGGAAGTGTGCGGCGAATGTCCTGCATTTTCGTATCGACCGCGGCGGCGACGGTTCGGCTGTTGCTGCCGATCAACATCAGGGCTGTTCCGATGACGGCTTCATGCCCGTCGCGGCTGGCGCTGCCGGTGCGGATCTCGCCGCCGATAGAGACGTCGGCCACATCGCGAATCCGGATTGGAACCGCGCCTCGGGTGATGATGGTGACGTCACCAATGTCGGCAAGTTTTTCAAGGCGGCCGCCGGTGCGAACGGCAATGCCTTCGCCGTTGCGGTCGATGGTGCTCGCGCCCCGGCTGATGTTGTTGGCCTCGATGGCGCGCGCGACATCGCTGAATGAAAGGCCCAGCGAGATCAGCTTCGCAGGGTCCGGCTTCACCTGATACTGCTTGATGTATCCGCCGATGCTATCGACGCCTGCCACGCCGGGGACAGATTTGATCTGCGGCCGGATGATCCAGTCCTGCACCGTGCGCAGGTATGCGCCGCGCTCGATGTCGGTTTTGAGCCGTTCGCCGTCTGCCGTCAGGAACGACCCATCTTTCTGCCAGCCGGATTTGTCGTTGCCCGATTTCGGGACGAGCGACACCGTCCACATGTAGATTTCACCAAGGCCGGTCGAGATCGGTCCCAGTTTCGGATCGGCCCCCGGAGGGAGACTTGAACGCAGATCGATCAGCCGTTCGTTAATCTGCTGGCGTGCAAAATAGATGTCGGTCTTCTCGCTGAAAATAGCGGTGACTTGCGAGAAGCCGTTGCGCGACAGCGAGCGCGTGCTTTGCAGCCCGGCGATACCGGCCACGGCAGTCTCGATCCGGAATGTGACCTGCTTCTCAATCTCCACCGGCGACAGCGCGGGCGCCGTGGTGTTGATCTGCACCTGTTTGTTGGTGATGTCAGGCACGGCATCGACGGGAAGATGCGCCAGCGACCATACACCGAGAGCGGCGAAACCCAGACTCAGCAGGACGACGATCCAGCGATGCTGAATGGAGAGATCGAGAATGCGCTTGATCATAATAATAAATGCCTAGTGTGCGTGCTGGGCTTCGCCGCGGCCGAGATCGGCCTTCAGGACGAATGTGTTGGCAGTCGCGATCCGGTCGCCGGACGACAGGCCGGACGTCACTTCGAACGAACCGGAATCCTCGCGGCCAGTGACGATCTTGCGGGGCTGGAATCCATCCGGTGTGCGCACGAAGACTGCGCTTTGACCGTCGATGCTTTGCACGGCGGTTTTGGGCACGACGACGGCGGCTTGAATTTGCTGAGAGGGAATTTCAGCGGTGACGAACATTCCCGGCCGCAATGCATGGGATGGATTATCGACCGACGCCACGACGCGCGCCAGACGCGTATCCTTGTCCAGCAGCGGACTGACGAACATGATTGTTGCAGGGTAGGGATTAACGCCCGGAGCGGCTGCGACGCTGATCTGCTGGCCTTCACGGACCACGCTGAGGTCCGCCGCAGGCAGCGCCAGTTCGGCCCATACCACGCGGGAGTCGACGATGACGAACAGTTCGCTTTCCTGTCCTTCGCGGCCCACCAGCGATCCGAGATCGACACGGCGCTCGGCGATCCTGCCGCTCATCGGCGCGCGAAGCTCTTGCAACCTCAGGCTTTCGACCGGCTGCTGGGGCAGTGCTGCAATCTGCTCGCCGGTCAGTCCCAGCGCAAAAAGCTTCTGGCGTGCGACATCGAACTTGATGCGCATGTCTTCGAACGCCGTCTTGGCACGCAGGAATTCGTTTTCGCTGCTGACCTTGGATTCGAACAGGCTCTTTGAACGGCTGAACAAGGTGTCCTGAAGATCGAAGGCGACACGCGCGGCGAGATACTGGCTTTTGGCATCGGCCACCTCGCGGCTTTCGATAATCGCCAGAACATCGCCTTCGCGGACTTCGTCGCCGAGCCGCTTGCGCAACTCGGCAACCGTACCGAGCAGCCGCACCGAGACCTTGGCGATACGCTCGCCGCTCGGAACGATGGCACCCGGTACGACAATACGCTTGTTCAATGTTCCGCCGGTTGCTTCCCGGATCGCGAAGTTTCCCGCAGTGATCTGACGTTCATTGAGCGTCACACCTTCCTCGCGAGGTGGAGGCTGGTTTTTCGCGGTCGTCGCTTCGTGCGCGTAGGCCGTGCTGAGAAGAATCGTCGCGAGTGCGCCGAGAGCGCCGCCCACGACCCGTAATCGAGGTCTGGTCATTGTTAAATCCCGCGAGCTGTCAGGCTCGTGCCAGCTTCAATTCAGCGAATTGAAGCGTC
>CALRLJ020000281.1:0-5250 GCA_943368635.1 Sediminibacterium ginsengisoli
GGCAGCGGGTGCAGCTGGTCTCTTCAAGCCAGCCGGCGCTTACGAGTTCCGGGATCAGGGCATCCTGTCCGGCAACCTGCGCGTTCGCCGCACCTGGTAATCGCCTGATCGCGACGACCGCATGAACAAAGAACCCCGGCAGACAACTGCCGGGGTTTTTCTTCA
Organism: Sediminibacterium ginsengisoli; assembly: GCA_943368635.1. Taxonomy (GTDB): domain Bacteria; phylum Pseudomonadota; class Alphaproteobacteria; order Rhizobiales; family Xanthobacteraceae; genus Afipia. The sequence goes on from CALRLJ020000281.1 coordinate 166, forward strand.
CTCATGGCTCCCACACGCAATCGTGAGGGGAGATATGCATGGGGATTGTTTGACTAAATAAGGTAATTACGGCATGGTCTATTCATAGCGCGGCGGCGCTGACGCCGTTTCCGATTGCGGATAGCACAGCAGTTTTTCTCAGAAATCTCCCGACCTCCGGCAATGCCCTGCCGGAGGTTTTTATTTGGGATATTGGCAAGCGCCGATCGCGCTACCAGCCTTCCAGAACCAGCTTGCCGGTGGAGCGTCCGCCTTCGAGCAGGGCATGCGCCTGTTTCAAATTCGCCGCGTTGATCTTGCCGAGCACCTTGTCGAGAGTTGTGCGCAGCACGCCGTTGTCGATCAGGCTGGCGACATCGTCGAGCAGCTTGTGCTGTGCGATCATGTCGTCGGTCTGGAACGATGAGCGCGTGAACATCGACTCCCAGTGCAGCGATGCCGCCTTGCCCTTCAGCAGATTGACGTTGAGCGAGGCGGGGTCGTCGATCAGCCCCAATTTGCCCTGCGGCGCGATGATGTCGGCGAGTGCCGCGAAGTGCTGTTCGGTGTTGGTGAGGGCTGCGATCAGCGCCACCGGTGGGACTTTCAGCGCCGCAATCTGATCCTTCATCGGCTTGGAATGATCGATGACATGATGTGCGCCGAGATCGAGACACCATTTGGTGGATTCGGGGCGCGAGGCCGTGGCAACCACGGTGAGGCCGGTGAGCCGGCGCGCGAGCTGGATCAGGATCGAGCCGACGCCGCCTGCGCCGCCGACAATCAGCAGCGTGCGCGGATCGACGCTCTTGCCGGGTGCCACGCCGAGGCGATCGAACAACAATTCCCATGCGGTGATGGAGGTCAGGGGCAGGGCGGCGGACTGTGCAAAGGGCAATGTCTTCGGCTTGCGGCCGACGATCCGCTCATCGACCAGATGAAATTCGGAGTTGGTGCCCTGACGCTGGATCGAACCGGCGTACCAGACTTCATCGCCCGGCTTGAACAACGACACGTCGGGTCCGACAGCATCGACGACACCCGCCGCATCGAAGCCGAGAATCTTGGTCTCGCCTGCGGGCGGCTCGGCGCGCTTGCGCACTTTATAGTCAACCGGGTTGGCGGAAATCGCCTTTACGGCGACGCGGATGTCGCGCCCCTTCGGCTCGGGCTTGGCGGTTTCAAAATCGATCAGCGCGTCCTGTGCATCGATCGGCAGCGATTTCTTGTAACCCACGGCTTTCATTGCTCTTGCTCCATCAGTGGCCTTGTGGCCGGCAGAACCTAGGTGTCGCGCATAAGCCAGATTTGCAAGTACTGTCATTTCAGGGATATAGTCACCATTCGGATACTATTGGAAAAATGCAATGAAACGACAGGGTTTCGGCTGCGCTCCGGGCTGTTCGGTGGAGGTCACGCTCGATCTGATCGACGGCAAGTGGAAGGGGGTCATCCTCTATCATTTGCAGGAGGGGCGGCTTCGTTTCGGCGAGTTGCGCAAGCGCCTTCCGAACATCACCCAGCGGATGCTGACAAAGCAGCTTCGTGCCCTTGAGGAGGATGACCTGATCGTCCGCAAGGTGTATGCCGAGGTTCCGCCGCGGGTGGATTATGAGCTGTCCGAGACGGGACAACGGCTGCGGCCGGTGATCGATGCGCTCAAGGTGTGGGGTGACGACAATCGCGCCCGGCTTGATGCGGCATCTCAGGCGAAAGCTGCAGGAGCAGGGAAGGCCAGATCGCAGACCGGCTCGACGTCGCGTTCGTCGCGGGAACCGCAACCCGCCTAACAGTATTCAGACTTACCCTTTGGCATCAGGCTCAGGATTGTTTTCATGACCGTCGTTCGCGCGCTTGCTGCGCTCACCATCTCCACCGTTCTCGCCGCCCCCGCGCTCGCGCAGGATCGCTTCGTTCCGCAATCGCCGACGCAACTCCGGATGTCGTATGCGCCGATCGTGCAGCGCGTTCAGCCGGCGGTGGTGAACGTCTACGCTGCCAAGGCGGTGCCGCGTAATCCGCTGCTGGACGATCCGATGTTCCGCCGCTTTTTCGGCGTGCCGGGCAATCAGCCTGAACAGATGCAGCGCTCGCTGGGTTCCGGCGTGATGGTTGATGCATCGGGTCTCGTGGTCACCAACAATCACGTCATCGAAGGCGCCGACCAGGTGAAGGTCTCGCTGTCCGACAAGCGCGAATTCGAAGCCGAGATCGTGCTGAAAGACAGCCGCACCGATCTGGCGGTCCTGCGTCTGAAGGACGTGAAGGAAAAATTCCCGGTCCTCGACTTTGCGAATTCCGACGACGCGCTGGTCGGCGACGTGGTGATCGCCATCGGCAATCCGTTCGGCGTCGGACAGACCGTGACCCACGGCATCATCTCGGCGCTGGCACGCACACAGGTCGGCATCACCGACTATCAGTTTTTCATCCAGACCGATGCCGCGATCAACCCCGGCAATTCCGGCGGCGCGCTGGTGGACATGACCGGCAAGCTGGTCGGTGTGAACACCGCGATCTTCTCGCGCTCGGGCGGTTCGCAAGGCATCGGCTTTGCAATTCCGGCCAACATGGTGCGCGTCGTTGTCGCCTCCGCCAAGGGTGGCGGCACCGCGGTGAAGCGTCCGTGGCTCGGTGCGCGGCTGCAGGCGGTGACACCGGAAATCGCCGAGACGCTCGGGCTGAAGCGCCCGACCGGCGCGCTTGTGGCAAACATTGCTGCGGGAAGTCCATCGGCAAAGGCCGGCCTGAAACTGTCGGACCTGATCGTATCCATCGACGGCCAGACCATCGACGATCCGAATGCGTTCGACTATCGCTTCGCGACCCGTCCGCTCGGCGGCACGGCGCAGGTCGAGGTGTTGCGCGGCGGCAAGCCGGTCAAGCTCTCCGTCGCGCTTGAAACCGCGCCCGACACCGGCCGCGACGAGATTGTCATCAAGGCACGCTCGCCTTTCCAGGGCGCGAAGGTCGCCAACATTTCGCCGGCGCTGGCGGATGAGTTGAAACTCGACAGCAGCGTCGAGGGCATCGTCGTCACCGATTTGCCGGAGAATGCGCTGGCGGCGAATGTCGGATTCAAGAAGGGCGACGTCATCGTTGCCGTGAACGGGCAGAAGATCGGCCAGACCAAGGATCTCGACAAACTCGCCACCGAAGGCTCGCGGCTCTGGCGCATCACGGTGATCCGTGGCGGCCAGCAATTGTCGGTCGTGCTGGGGGGATGAGCCCGAAGCGACCGCAAACTTCCGCGAACCTCTTTGCCGCCGCCGGCATGGAGCAGGATGCGCCGCGTCCGCTGCCGGACAAGCTGCGACCGCGCACGCTTGGCGACGTGGTCGGACAGGATCACATTCTCGGTCCCGACGGCGCGCTGACGCGGATGCTGGAAACGCGCACGCTCGGTTCGCTGGTGTTCTGGGGGCCGCCCGGCACCGGCAAGACCACGGTGGCGCGGCTGCTGGCGGATGCGACCGAACTTGCATTCGAGCAGATTTCCGCGGTGTTCTCCGGCGTCGCCGACCTGAAGAAGGTGTTCGACGCCGCGCGCGCCCGCCGCGAAATGGGCAAGGGCACGCTGCTGTTCGTGGACGAGGTGCATCGCTTCAACCGCGCGCAGCAGGATTCGTTTTTGCCGGTGATGGAGGACGGCACGGTGGTGCTGGTCGGCGCGACCACCGAGAACCCGTCGTTCGAACTCAACGCGGCGCTTTTGTCGCGTGCGCGGGTGCTGGTGTTTCAATCGCTCGATGTTGCGGCGGTCGAGAAACTTTACGCGCGCGCCGAAGAGGTCGAAAGCAAAAAGCTGCCGCTCGACGCGGAGGCTCGCGCGGTGCTGGTGCGGATGGCCGATGGCGACGGGCGCGCCGCGCTGACGCTGGCGGAAGAAGTCTGGCGCGCCGCCCGCGCCGACGAGGTGTTCAATGCCGCGCAGTTGCAGGAGATTCTCCAGCGTCGCGCGCCGATCTACGACAAGTCCGCCGACGGCCATTACAACCTGATCTCTGCGCTGCATAAATCCGTGCGCGGCTCCGATCCGGATGCCGCACTCTATTATCTCGCGCGCATGCTGGATGCGGGCGAAGATCCGTTGTTTCTGGCGCGGCGCGTGGTGCGGATGGCGGTGGAGGACATCGGGCTTGCCGATCCGCAGGCGCTGGCGGTCTGCAACGCCGCCAAGGATGCCTATGATTTTCTGGGAAGCCCCGAGGGCGAACTGGCGATTGCGCAGGCGGTGATCTATCTCGCCACCGCGCCAAAATCCAACGCCGGTTATATGGCCTACAAGGCCGCGATGCGCACGGCGAAGGAGGGCGGTTCGCTGCTGCCGCCGAAGCACATCCTCAATTCGCCGACCAAGCTGATGAAGTCCGAAGGCTATGGCGGCGGCTACGAATACGATCACGATATGCCTGAAGCGTTCTCCGGGCAGGACTACTTTCCGGAAGCGCTTGGTCGCCAGACATTCTACGATCCGCCGGACCGCGGTTTTGAGCGCGAGATTCGCAAGCGGCTCGATTACTGGGCGAAGCTGAGAAGGGAACGCAACGCTTGACCGGGTTTGAGGTCGATCTCGACGCTTATTTTGCGCGCATCGGTTACGATGGCTTGCGCGCGCCGACGCTCGACCTTTTGAAGACAATCATCTTGCTGCATCAGCGCGCGATCACCTTCGAAAATTTAAGTTCGTTCGCCGGGCTGCCGGTGGTGATCGACCCGTCCACCATCGAGAACAAGATCATTCGCGACGGGCGCGGCGGCTATTGCCACGAGCAGAACCAGTATCTTCGCCTCGTGCTCAAGGCGCTGGGATTCGATGCGCGCCTGCGGATGGCGCGGGTTCGCTGGATGCAGCCGCCGGAGGCGATGCCGCAGCGTGGCCACATGACGCTGAATGCCGCCGTCGACGGAAAATGGTATCTGAGCGACGTGGCGTTCGGGGCGATGACGCCGACGGCACCGCTGCGTCTCGATACACCGGAGGAGCAGGCCACACCGCATCAGCCTTATCGTGTGGTGCCGATCGACGACTCGCTTCACCTCGAAGTGAAGCTGGGCGATCACTGGCGGCCGGTCTACAGTTTCGACAGCGTTGATTACTATCCG
>CALRLJ020000282.1:0-5233 GCA_943368635.1 Sediminibacterium ginsengisoli
GATGCGGGGCCGGAGGTGGTGCTGAACCAGCTCTATAAAGTTACGCCGTTGCAGACCAATTTCGGGGCCAACATGGTGGCCCTCGATGGTGGGCGTCCGCAGGTGATGAACCTGAAGGATCTGTTGACCGTGTTCATCGCGTTCCGCGAGAATGTGGTCTCACGTCGCACCAAATTTCTTCTGAACAAGGCGCGCGACCGGGCGCACATTCTCGTCGGTCTCGCCATCGCCGTCGCCAATATCGACGAAGTCATTCGCGTTATCCGAACTTCACCCGATCCGAACACGGCGCGTGAGACCTTGATGGCGCGCGACTGGCCGGCCAAAGACGTTGCGACGATGATCACGCTGATCGACGATCCGCGTCATCGCGTCGCCGAAGATGGCACCGCACGTCTGTCGCTCGAGCAGGCGAAGGCCATTCTCGATCTGCGTCTGCAGCGCCTGACGGCGCTTGGCCGCGAGGAAATTTCCGAGGAACTCGACAAGCTTGCATTGGAAATCGCCGATTATCTCGACATCCTGCGCTCGCGTGCGCGAATTCAGTCCATCATCAAGGATGAACTCGGCGCGGTGAAATCCGAGTTCGCGACACCACGCCGGACCATGATCATCGATCAGGAAGGCGAGGTCGAAGACGAGGATCTGATCCAGCGCGAGGACATGGTTGTTACCGTTTCCCACGCCGGTTACGTCAAGCGCGTGCCGCTCTCGACCTATCGCGCGCAGAAGCGCGGCGGCAAGGGCCGCTCGGGAATGCAGACCAGAGACGAGGATTTCGTCAGTCGGCTGTTCGTTGCCTCGACGCATACGCCAGTGCTGTTCTTCTCGTCTCGCGGTCAGGTCTACAAGGAGAAGGTCTGGCGCTTGCCGATGGCCGCGCCGAATTCACGCGGCAAGGCCCTTATCAATATTTTGCCACTGGAGCAGGGCGAGCGCATCACCACCATCATGCCGCTGCCGGAGGACGAATCGTCGTGGGGTAACCTCGACGTGATGTTCGCCACCACTGGCGGCAACGTCCGGCGCAACAAGCTTTCCGATTTTGTCGATGTACGCCGCTCGGGGATCATCGCCATGAAGCTTGATGCTGGTGAAGCCATTGTCGATGTGCAGATCGCAACCGAGAACGACGACGTGCTGCTGACCGCCGCAGGCGGGCAGTGCATCCGATTCCCAGTGACCGATGTGCGCGTCTTCCAGGGCCGCACCTCGATGGGCGTGCGCGGCATCGCGCTTGGCGAGGCCGACAAACTGATCTCTCTGACGATCCTGCGGCATCTCGATGCTTCGTCTGACGAGCGTGCGGCTTACTTGAAAATGCGTCGCGCGGTTGCGGGCGAGACAGCTACAGAAGAAGCCAGTGAGAGCGATGCGGAAGAGGCTTCGGCTTCGGTGCAACTCAGTCAGCAGCGCTATGCCCAAATGTCCGCTGCCGAGCAGTTCGTGCTGACCATCAGTGGGAACGGTTATGGCAAGCGCAGTTCGTCGTTCGAGTATCGCACCACCGGTCGTGGCGGAAAGGGCATCGTCGCGATGTCTGTCAATAACCGCAACGGCAATCTGGTGGCGTCGTTCCCAGTCGAGGATAGCGACCAGATCATGCTGGTGACTGACAACGGCCAGTTGATCCGCTGCCCGGTCGAGGGCATCCGTGTCGCCGGCCGCTCGACCCAAGGCGTGATCGTGTTCGATACCGCGGAAGACGAGCATGTGGTCTCGGTAGAACACATCACCGACGATGAAGCGGAAAACGGCAACGGCGGTTAAGCGCCGGAGCCTAGCTGCGATCCGTGGTCACAATTCTCGCGGATTGAATCGTTGTTTTTGAGTTTGTGCGGCGCAAGCACGACACCTCCATGTTGGGCCAGTTTTGCCCCGCACAGGCTGCACTGACAACGGGGATCGGCAGCCGGTCAGCTTTCGCAAGCGCGTGAGGCACGCTCGCCTCAACGGGAGGAGCAAAGCTGGGCAGAATCGTCAGGGCGGCTGCAATGAAAGCCGCTATCGTCACCGCTGACAGTGCCTTGATCATGGTCCGCGTCCCCTGTGATACCGGCCTTGGCGGCCGCTTGCAGGGATGACGCGCGGCGGCGGGTAAAGGTTCACCGGATCTTAAAATTATTGGCACCGAAAACGGCCGCACCGGGTGGAACCAGCCCAGCTTGCGGCGGTCGCCGGGCCGGGTTAGGAGGATGGCATGTCCCGTATTGCGCTTTACCCTGGGTCATTCGACCCCGTTACCAACGGCCATTTGGATGTGGTGCGGCAGGCTTGCAGCCTGGTCGACCGGCTGATCGTGGCGATCGGCATCCATCCCGGCAAAGCCCCTCTGTTTACCGCCGAGGAGCGGTTGGAAATGGTCCGCGAAGTGTTCGCGCCCATTGCCGCCCATGCGGGTTGTGAAATTGACTGTGTCACGTTCAATGATTTGACCGTTACCGCAGCGCAGCGAGCAGGGGCGACGATCCTGATCCGCGGTCTGCGCGACGGCACCGATCTCGACTACGAAATGCAGATCGCCGGCATGAACCAGACTTTGGTGCCGGAGGTTCACACCGTTTTCATTCCAGCCTCAGCCACGGTCCGCCCGATCACCGCCACACTGGTGCGTCAGATCGCAGGGATGGGCGGTGACGTTTCGCACTTCGTGCCGAAAGCCGTCGCCTCTCGCCTGAAGAAGAAACTTGCTGGCTAACCAGCCTTCTATCACCCCGGAGTTGTCATGATCCGTATCCTCGCCGTTCTCGCGGCCTTCGCTTTTGCGACGCCCGCTCTGTCACAAGCACTTCCCGCCGGCCTCGACAAGGACAACGCCATCGTTATCGACACCACCCAGGGCCGGGTCATCGTCAAGTTGCGCCCTGACCTTGCACCGAAGCATGCCGAGCGGATCAAACTGCTCGCGCGCGACGGATATTACAACAACGTGCCGTTTCATCGCGTGATCGATGGCTTCATGGCCCAGACCGGGGACGGCCAGCGCTTCAACGGCACGGGCGGATCGAAGTATCCAAACCTTCCGGCTGAATTCTCCAGCGTGCCCTTCAAGCGCGGCATTGTCGGCATGGCACGCTCGAGCGAACCGAACTCGGCCAACTCGCAATTCTTCATCATGTTCGCCGACGGCAGCTTCCTGAACAACAAGTACACCGTGATCGGTGAAGTCGTGTCGGGGATGAATGTCGTGGACAAGCTCAAGCGCGGTGAGCCGGTTCAGAATCCAGACAAGATGGTCAAGGTGCAGGTCGCTTCCGACATCAAGTAACTCATTTTCAGGTCACCCGCGGCCATCCTGGCCACAGCGGATGTCCCAATCTGCAAAGGAAATATCATGGCAGACAACGAAAACACATTGATCCTGGAAACCACGCAGGGACCAGTGACCATCGAGATGCGTCCTGATCTGGCGCCGGGCCACGTTGCCCGCATCAAGGAACTGGTGCGCGAAGGATTTTACGACGGCATCGTCTTCCATCGCGTGATCGAGGGATTCATGGCGCAGACCGGCTGCCCTCAGGGCACGGGCACCGGCGGTTCGGGCAAGAAGCTGAAAGCCGAATTCAACAAGGAGCCGCATGTGCGCGGCACCACGTCGATGGCGCGTGCGGCGAACCCGGATTCGGGTGACAGCCAGTTCTTCATCTGCTTCGACGATGCCGCCTTCCTCAACGGTCAGTACACCGTGTGGGGCAAGGTGACCTCGGGCATGGAGAATGTCGACAAGATCAAGCGCGGCGAACCCGTGCCGAATCCCGATAAGATCATCAAAGCGCACATGGCGGCTGACGCCGCCTGATTGTCGCGATAGTCTGTCTTCGACAACCGATGGCCGGGCTTATGTCCCGGCCATCGACATTTGGGCATCATGCTTACTGACTTATTCGACTTCGAACTTCCGGAAGCCAACATCGCGCTTCGGCCTGTCAGTCCGCGCGACGCTGCGCGCATGCTGGTGGTGACGCCGGGCAAACCGCTGGCCGATACGATCGTGTCCAACCTGCCGCTGTTTCTTCAGCCGGGCGATCAGCTCGTGGTCAACGACACCAAGGTCATCCCGGCTCAATTGACCGGCCGCCGCATTGGCCGTGAGACGGAGCCGAAGATCGAAGCCACTCTCATCAAGCGAATCGACGGATCGCGCTGGCAGGCGCTGGTGAAGCCGGCGAAAAAGCTCGCCCAGGGTGACGCCATCCGCTTCGGGAACGAAGGCCGTGTCTGTTTGCTGGGAAACCTTGATGCGCAGGTCGAGCATAAGGGTGAGAACGGCGAGGTGACGCTGTCATTCTCGTTTCACGGGCCGGTGCTGGATCAGGCTATCGCCGACGTCGGCGCGCCGCCGCTGCCGCCCTATATTGCGTCGCGCCGGACGCCGGACGAGCGCGATACCACGGACTATCAGACCATGTTTGCTACCAGCGAAGGCGCGGTCGCGGCACCCACGGCTGGATTGCACTTTACACCCCAGCTTGAGGCTGCGTTGCGCGACCGGGGCGTCGGCCTGCATCGCGTGACATTGCATGTTGGGGCAGGGACGTTCCTGCCGGTGAAGGTGGACGATACGGCCGGTCACAAGATGCACGCTGAGTGGGGCACGGTGTCCGGCGAGACTGCAACTGCGCTTAACGATGCCCGCGCCAGGGGCGGCCGCGTGGTGGCTGTCGGAACGACGTCACTTCGGCTTCTTGAAAGTGCGGTTGCGGATGACGGCGCGATTCAGCCGTTTACCGGAGAGACTGCAATCTTCATCACGCCCGGTTATCGCTTCAAGGCGGTGGACGTCCTGATGACGAATTTCCATTTGCCGCGATCGACCCTGTTCATGCTGGTCTCGGCGTTTAGCGGATTGGAGACCATGCAGCAGGCCTACGCCCATGCCATCTCAACCGGCTATCGCTTCTACTCGTATGGCGACGCATGTCTGTTGTTTCGACAATCGACCTGACCATGACGGAACATAGATGACCGTTCCCAATCACTTCAAGCTTCTTGGCCGCGACGGCGACGCGCGAACCGGCACGTTGACGACGCCTCACGGTGTCGTGCGCACGCCTGCCTTCATGCCGGTCGGCACTGCGGGCGCGATGAAGAGTATCCATTGGCGCGACATCCGCGATACAGGCGCCGACATCGTGCTCGGCAATACCTATCACCTGATGTTGCGGCCGGGCGCGGAGCGCATCGCAGCTCTCGGCGGATTGCAGACATTCACCACATGGAACGGTCCGATGCT
>CALRLJ020000283.1:0-5226 GCA_943368635.1 Sediminibacterium ginsengisoli
ATTCTGATCAAACGAAATAAGAAATTGCGAATTTTACGTTCGAATGATAATATTGCAAACAGATACATGCTGAAGATGACAAACAAGCGACAGACGCTGATCCTCGAAATCGTGCGCGAAAAGGGTTTCGCCTCGATCGAGCACCTTGCTGCGCATTTTGACGTGACGCAGCAGACCGCACGCCGGATTGTGAACCAGCTCTGCGATCAGGGCTTGTTGCGCCGCATCCATGGCGGTGTCGGCCTGCCGGTATCGAACCAGAATCTCGCCTATGAAAGCCGGCAGTGCCTGAACTTCGAAGCCAAGCGGCAGATCGCCCAAGCGGTTTTCCACTTCATCCCCGATGGCGCATCGATCATGATCGGGCTCGGAACGACGCCTGAATTTGTCGCGCGGGCACTCGCGGACCGTAAAAATCTCCGCGTCATTACCAACAATCTCAATGTGGCAGCTGCGTTCGCCCGCAACCCCGATGTCGAAATCACAATCGCGGGCGGAACGTTACGCCCGCTCGACCGGGACATTATCGGCGACGCTGCGGTGCGCTTTTTCTCGCGCTTCAAAACCGACATCGGCATTTTCGGCGTTGGCGGCATTGACGAGGAAGGCACACTGCTCGACTTCTACTCCGGCGAAGTCCAAGCGCGCCAAGCTATCGTCGCGAATTGCCGGACTGCCCTGCTCGTGGCCGACGCCAGCAAGTTCGGCCGCAGTGCCACGGTCCGCGGCGGACATGTCAGCGATTGCCGTCATCTTTTTACCGACAAGCCGCTTCCGGCTGATTTTCATCGTCTCGCCGAACAATACGGCGACAAGATACGCGTCGTTAGTGATGGCCGCGTGCAGGCTGCGTGACCTCGCCGCGCCGCGTTAGAACTCGTGAGGGGATCAGATCATGACCCTGGCAACCAACGTGCTCAACCTTGCCGGCTTCATCGCGCTTCTGCTGTGGGGCACGCATATGGTGCAAACCGGCATCCAGCGCGCCTTCGGATCGAAGCTGCGCACGATTCTCGGCAGCGCATTGCGCAATCGCTTCCGCGCCTTCCTGGCGGGCATGGGTGTCACCGCGGTCCTTCAAAGCAGCACGGCCACCGGCCTTATGACGGCTGGTTTCGCCGCAGGCGGCTATATGGGACTGGTGCCGGCCCTCGCCGTCATGCTCGGCGCAAATGTCGGGACGACCTTGATCGTCCAGGTTCTGTCGTTCGATGTCACCTTGGTCGCGCCGGTCCTCGTTCTGATCGGGATGTTGATGTTTCGCAGGGACTCGCGGACGCAGGCCCATGATCTCGGACGCGTGTTCATCGGTCTCGGACTAATGCTGCTCGCGCTGCGTCATCTGCTCGATCTCATGACCGGATACGAAAGTTCCCCGACCTTGATGGCCGTGCTTGGACTTATCTCCTCGTCATGGCTTCTGGATGTATGCATCGCTGCCGTACTCACATGGGCCGCTCATTCGAGCGTCGCGATCGTCCTGCTCATCATGTCGCTGGCGACAAAGGGCGTTGTGCCTCTCGATGCAGCATTCGCGCTGGTCCTCGGCGCCAATATAGGAACTGCCATCAATCCGCTGATCGAAGGCCCGGCAGGAAATGATCCCGCAGCACGACGGCCTGCGCTCGGGAATCTGATCGGTCGCCTCGCCGGCGTCGCAATCGCGATCGGCCTTCTGGGGCCGGTCAGTCAATTCATCATGTCGATAGAGCCAAGCAAGGCACGCGCGGTCGCCGATTTCCATACGCTTTTCAATCTCGCCGTCGCAATCGTGTCGCTGCCACTTCTGACTCCCTTTGCATCGCTGCTGCGCCGGCTGCTTCCCGACCTCGCCAATCCCGCCGATCCGGCACGGCCGCTGTACCTCGATCCGGCGGCAAAAGAGACCCCCATCGTCGCGCTTGGGGCCGCATCCCGCGAAGCCTTGCGCCTGGCCGATGTGCTGGAAGAGATGTTGCTGGGCGTGAATGCCGGGCTCGCCAAGGGAGATCGCCGATTGCTTGTGGAGACCCGCCGGCGCGAAGACGTGCTCGACAAGCTTAATATCGCGATCAAATCCTATCTGACGTCGCTGGACCCGGACGAACTGAATGAGATCGATCAGCGGCGGCTCAACGAGATTCTGACCTTCACGATGAACATCGAACAGGCCGGCGACGTCGTCGATCGGAATTTCCTGCCGCACGCTTCCAAGAGACTGAAGCGCGGTCTGGTCTTTTCCGACGAGGAGCAGAATGACCTGAGCGCAATGATCGAACGTCTTGCGGCCAACCTCAAGACCGCCGCCTCGCTGTTCGTCACTGAAGATCCGCGAACCGCGCGCCTGCTCGTCGATCAGAAAGCTGTTTTTCGGGATGCGGAATCAAAGGCAACGGCTTCGCACTTCGACAGACTCCGTAACGGCGATCTTCAGACGGCCCAAGCCAGTTCGATTCATCTCGATCTGTTGCGCGACATGAAACTCATCAATTCGCATATCGTTGCCGCAGCCGCCTATCCGGTGCTTGAGCGCACCGGCGCGCTATTGCCGAGCCGCATGACGTAAGCCCGCGCTGGTCTGCATCGGCAGGATACGGCGCTCGCGGGATTAGCGTTCGACGAAAGCTTTCTCGATCACGAATTCGCCCGGCTCGCCGTGATTGCCTTCGGTAAAGCCCTTGTCGAGCAATAGCGTGCTCGTGTCTTGCAGCAACGCAGGACTGCCGCAGATCATGACCCGGTCATGCGCGGCCTCGAGCGGCGCGAGACCTGCATCGCTGAACAGCTTTCCCGATGTCATCAGGTCGGTGATCCGGCCACGATTGCGGAATGGATCGCGCGTAACGGTCGGATAGTAAATCAACTGGTTCCGGACCAGTTCACCGATCAGATCGTCCTTCGGCAGATGCTCATTGATCATCTCACCGTAGGCAAGCTCGGCGACGTGGCGGCAACCATGCAGCAGCACCACCTTCTCAAAGCGGTCGTAGGTTTCCGGATCCTTGATGACGCTCAGGAACGGTGCGAGTCCGGTTCCTGTTCCGACCAGATAGAGATTTCGGCCGTTCTTCAAATTGTCGATGACCAGCGTGCCGGTTGCCTTACGACCGACAATGATCTCGTCGCCTTCCTTCAGATGCTGAAGACGCGAAGTCAACGGCCCGTCCGAAACCTTGATCGAAAAGAATTCCAGCCGATCTTCATAATTCGCGCTGGCCACGCTGTAGGCACGCAGCAGCGGCTTCTCGCCAACCTTCAAGCCGATCATGGTGAACTCGCCGTTGCGAAACCGGAACGACGGATCGCGAGTGGTCGTGAAGCTGAACAGGGTGTCGGTCCAGTGATGAACGCTGAGGACGCTTTCCTGATTGAAATTGCTCATTTCGCTCGATCCAGTTGAAAGCCAACGAAGGGTCAAAAGCAGAAAACGCGGGGCGAGATTGCCTCGCCAAATTCATTTGTGTACTAATGAATAATCCAACTTGATCCCGTCGTCAAGGCGCGCTCAAGTTGTCGCCGACCCGCCGCGAAGGCCTTGAACAAAAGGAACAATCCATGTCCCACGATGCACCCCAGGGGGCCACCGGCCCGACCAAGCTGGTGATCCGTAACATCGGCCTGATCCTGAGCGGGGCCATGGAAAAGCCGATTCTGGATGCCGATACCATCGTTGCGGAGAACGGCAGGATCACCGCGATCGGACGGGCCAAGGACATCGACACGGAAGGCGCGACCACCACCGTCGATGCTAACGGCACGACGGTGGCCCCCGGCTTGATCGATAGCCATGTTCATCCCGTGGCCGGCGACTGGACGCCGCGGCAAAACCAGATCGGCTGGATCGACAGCTTTCTGAACGGTGGCGTGACCACCATGATCTCGGCGGGCGAGGTCCATATGCCTGGCCGACCGCGGGATGTGGTTGGCGTGAAAGCCATGGCGATTTTTGCACAGCGCGCGTTCGACAATCTGCGTCCCGGTGGCGTCAAGGTCCACGCCGGTGCGCCGGTGATCGAACCGGGCATGACCGAAGAGGACTTCAAGGAACTGGCGGCGGCTGGCGTCAGGCTGCTCGGCGAGGTCGGTCTCGGCGGCGTCAAGGACGGCCCCACCGCGCGCAAGATGGTGGCATGGGCGCGCAAGTACGGCATTCAAAGCACGATTCACACTGGCGGCCCGTCCATTCCGGGATCGGGCCTGATCGACGCCGACGTGGTGCTTGAGGCCGATACCGACGTGGTCGGACACATCAACGGCGGCCATACCGCCCTGCCCGACGGTCAGATCCGTTGCATCTGCGAGGGCTGTAAACGTGGTCTTGAGCTGGTTCACAACGGCAACGAACGCGCCGCGCTCTACACGCTGCGGATTGCCCGCGAGATGAAGGAACTGAACCGGGTTATTCTCGGTACCGATGCGCCTGCAGGTTCCGGCGTCCAACCGCTGGGCATCCTGCGCATGGTGTCATTGCTGTCGTCGCTCGGAGACGTGCCAGCCGAAATCGCGTTCTGCTTTGCCACCGGTAACACGGCGCGGATGCGTGCGCTCGATTGCGGCATTATCGAAGTCGGCCGCGCCGCAGACTTTGTCATCATGGACATGGCGCAGCATTCGGCGGGGAAGAACATTCTGGAGAGCGTTCAGCTCGGCGATTTGCCCGGCATCGGAATGACCATTATCGACGGCATCATCCGCACCCAACGGAGCCGCAACACGCCGCCCGCGACGAAGGTGCCGGAAATCGTCGCGCACTAATTAAAGCGGATCAACGCAGCTTTGCCAGCAGCGCAACAAAAGTCTCGCGCTCTTTGGCATCGAGTGGAGCAAGCGTTTCCCTGGTGATGGCCAGCGCATTGGGCGCGGCTTTTTCGGCCATAGCCTGTCCCGCGCGCGTGAGACTAACCAGAAGCCGGCGGCCATCCTGCGGATCGGAGCTGGTTTCAGTCAGGCCGCGAGCTGTGAGCCGATCGATCACGCCCTTGATGGTCGCAACGTCCATCGCAGTAAAACGCCCAAGCTGGTTTTGGGAACAAGGCCCGGTCTCCGTCAGCTTCGCCAAGGCCGCCCATTGCGTCGGCGTGAGATTGATACCGATTTCCTTCGCGAAGATCGCAGCATGACGCTGCCAGACCTGACGCAAGATAAACCCGATCTGATCCTCGAGAACATAAGATGGCTTTGAGGCCTTTGTGCTTCGCTTGGAAACGGCTCCCTTCGCCAAGGTTGTTGCCTTGCTTTGAGCAATGT
>CALRLJ020000284.1:0-5175 GCA_943368635.1 Sediminibacterium ginsengisoli
TCATAAGGCGGACCTTTTGCGATCAAATAAGACTTTATAACGGCCAATCTCATTCGAGCAAAGAGGGGAACCTTGTGTGGCATACGTTTAGCCATACGTAGGCATTGATGGAGTGATCGCCATACTCCCGCACGGGAATGGATTTGGCACGCAGGATGTGACAGATTTTTTGTCTCTTGCGGGATTCATGATTGCTATCGACCGAAAGGGAACGTTGCCATGAAAACCATCATCACGATTGCGGCCGGCGTTATTCTTTTGAGTGGCGTCGCAGCCGTAACTCCCGCAGCAGCCTTACCGGCCTCCGGGACCGCCATAGATGCGCGAAGTATTGCTGCGAGCGAGCAAGTGCAGCCGGTTCACATGCGCCGGCATCGTCATCATAGGCACTACGCGCATCGACGTTATCGTGTTAATCCCTATTACGGCTATGGATACGGTTACGCATCACCTGTATTCATACCGTTTGGCTTTGGTCATCACGGCGGACACCACTTCGGGGGTCACCATTTCGGTGGCCATCATTTCGGTGGCCATGGCGGACACCACGGCCATCACTGAGTTCGCAGAGCGCGCCTGAACGCGGGAACCGAGTGGTGAGAGCTGGCCGTGCATCCAAGATGTCGCATTGCGCTGCGTCGCGACGGCGGCATCGTAGCAAGCTGTACGCCTAATTTGATTCGCCGTGAAAGGGGCCGCCGTGGGCGAGACCACGCTTATCCATCTTTCGCGCCTGATGGTTCTCAGGCGTCAGCTCGACGTCGCAGCAAATAATATTGCGAACGTCGAAACTTCCGGGTTCCGTGCTCAGCATCTTTCCTTTCAAGAGTACCTCAAACCAGAAAACAATCAGATCGGCGTCAAACCCGAACGTCACCTCTCTCTGGTTGATGCTGCATTTGGATTTACGGCGGATTCGCCGGGGGCACTCCAGATCACAACGAACCCGCTCGACCTGGCGATCAACGGAAATGCCTATTTCGTCGTTCAAACCCCTCAGGGAGAGCGATACACCCGAGACGGATCATTCAGTCTTGATAAATCGGGCCGGCTGGTCACCGTGGAGGGTCACACAGTTCAGGCTGGAAATGGCGCTGTAACAGTGCCCGCCCAAGCTGGCAGCATCAGTATCGACGCAAGCGGGCGGATTTCGACCAAGCTGGGCGAACTGGGCCGGTTGCGACTGGTCCAATTTCCAGAACGCGGCAATCTGCATGCGGTCGGTGGGAATCTGTTTCGATCGGACACCGCACCGGCTGCAATTTCGGATGGCTCTGCGAAGGTACTGCAGGGTGCGGTAGAGAAATCCAATGTCCAGCCAACCGTCGAGATAAGCCGACTGGCCGAAATCAACAAAGCTTACGAAATGGTGAGCAAGTTGTTGAAAAGCTCACAGGATGTGACTGAGTTAAACAGGCTGGCTGATGTACCCGATTAGCTGGCCTGAATTGACTTGGGCCGGCTGCTTTTGGCTGCCCACTCAAGGGTGCTGAACTTGGGCGCTATTTCGTCGGGGCACGACGACGTCAAAATTCTCCGCGCAGGCGGCCTGAGAACACCGATACCGGGCCGCGGTCCGCATTGTACGCCGGATTAGTGATGGACTGATAGTCGGCGGTCAGCGTGATCTGCTTGTTGAGGGCCAGCGCATAATAAACCTCAAGGATTTTCTCTTGCCGGTAATTGATTTGCCCGTCACCGATCAGCACGCCGAGGCCGCCGGCCGCGACAAAGTCGCGATGGTCCTTCGATAGGGCATTGAACGCGCCGCCGATCCCGACGACGTCGTCCGGCCTTCCCCATGAGGTTCCCTTGATCGACGCGCCGAATGCAAGGCTGGCGTCGATGTCGGTGAAGACCATAATCTCGGTCTTGCCGTCGTTCCAGCTCCACCGGCCGAATACGCCGATATCGTCGGTGATCGCCTGCTCGACGTTGAACACGTAGCCATACTTAATCCGCCCGCGGCGCGTCTGGCTGATGTCGAGATTGAGCACCGGATCGTTCAAGGTGTCCCGGTAACTGCCGGAATAAGCACTGTTGAGCCAGGCGATGGTGCGGAATTTCCCCGGCTGCGAAAACAGCGAATAGCGCGTTTCTAACTCGAGGATGTAGTTGCCGCGCTGAAACACCTTCATGTCGAAATTGCCTGAGTTCGATTCCGAAACCATCAAGAAATAACCCGCGCGCAGCGCCCAGGATTTCTGGTTCAGTTCGGCCGTCACGCCATATGTCAGGCCGACCTTGTCGGCGGAATAGTCGAATGCGCCCGGCGCCCATATCGACCAGTTCATGAAGTCCTTGCGGGGATCCTTGGCGTAGGCATTGCCGTCGAACACATCGGGGACGGCGAACTTTCCGGCCTGTACTGTCAGCCGTGAGACGTCCGCTTTCCCCGCGAGTTGACCGGGACCGCTGGGCAACTCTTCCTGCTTGCCGCCGAAGCCGAATGTCTGGCGCAGGTAAAATCGCGACGGGTTGAAGCGCGGATAAGGGAAGTTCGATTTTTGCGCCTCGCCGCTGGTAAAGCCGGCGACGCCGACGGTATTGCTAAGGCCGAAGCCCTGAAGCAATTCAGGGTTGAAGTAGACTTCGCCGCCGTCCCACAGCCGGGCATTCAGATAGAGGCTGTTGCTCCATGTCGCCTGCGACTGGCGGCTGGGTGTTAGGCTATTCGTGCCCGTGTAGGGCGCATGAAATCCGGGATAGCCCTGCGACAGGTAGGTGGTCTGTCCGTGGATTTCCCAAATGTCCGATGACGGCGCGGTCCTTACCGCCACAGGCTGCGATCCCCTGCTCCCCGGCCAATCGATCTTGCGGTTCAGGCCGATGCGAAACGTCTGGAAATCCAGTGCCGAGGCATAGCGCGCTCCCGACGGCAACCGGACGTCGGCCGGTCCGAAATCGTAATAGAGATACTCCAGCCGCGCCGACCAGAGCGGATCGATGGCATATTCGAATCCGGCCCCGGCAGCCCAGCCGGTGCGACGCTGGATACTTTTCTCTTCCAGTCCGCCCGACAGGTCACTGGCAAACCGTGTGCCCTGCCAAGCGAATCCACCAGTCGCATAGACCATCCATGAAGGTCGGGCATAACCGAGGCGCGCGCGCATGGAGCCGACGTAATCCATTTTCTCGGTCAGGCCAGCCTCCGCAGATCTTGGGGACGACACCACCGCGTTAGAGTTGATGTAGTTTGGAAACGTGATGTCGGCCTCGACGCCGAGCAAAACTCGCGAGGGCAAGACGACATTATATCCGGCCTGCACGCCCCCGTTGATGCCGCTATAGGAGTGGGAAAGCGCCGACGGCAGTGGATTGAACAGCGTCGCGCTGGTGCGCCCCCAGCCGTACCCCATATGAGCGCCGATATAGGGGCCGGTCCAATCGAAGTAAGTTTCAATGCGCGGCGCTTTTACCGTCAGGGCAACAGGCTGGTCGGCCGCCAGCGCACCATTGAACGACAGCGCCCCTAGCACGATCCCGGCGAACAGGCTTTTCAAGATATTCGCGCCGCGACGCGGCTCGCCGATGACGTTTTGGCCTCGCAGCATCATAAAAAATGTCGCCATTCTAAGTTGTCAGAGCTACTTGCGAATGACTATCAAATACTTGTTGCGAATAAGTTGCAACAAGATTCTTGCGAATGGGTAGCAACGAGCTCAGGCATGGACCCGACTACCGGAAAGCCGCGCGTAGCGTCGGCTCGTCCGAAACTAGTAGTCGTCAACGGCCTGGGGAATGTTGGTTCTAAGCGGCACGGAGAGCGTCTTAAAATCTGAGACGGTGTATACCGGTCCCTTTATCGGAGGCTGTCGAAGGGGCAACGTCATCGCATTAACCTCGCCGACCCAACGATGGTTTCATCGATGTGAATGAATGTTCAAGGGCTTATCGCAAATTTAATCTGGAGAGCTGGAACGGATATCTCCCATCGTAATTATTACTCCACATGACCTGTATTTGGAGTCAGGAAAGAAATGAAAAAACTAGCTATCGCACTTGCCGTCGGTGCAGCGGCGCTCCTCGGCGGTTCCGCCGCCAACGCAGCAGACAACTCGGTGAAGGCGCAGGCTGCAACCCACACTGCGCAAATTAATGAGTTCAGTTCGCAGCATCGGCGTCATCGTCATCACTCACGCCACAGACACGTTCGCCCTTACGGTGGGGGCTACGGCTACTATGCTCCGCAGGCTTACTATGCCCCACAGCCTTATTATTATGGCGGTGGACCGAGCATCGGATTTGGTTTCGGAGGGGGACATTTTGGCGGACACCATGGTGGTCATCACGGCGGACACCACAGGGGCCACCACTGAAAACTGGAGAAGCAAAAAGCCCGCAGAAGTGCGGGCTTTTTAGTGCAGGTTTCATCCCCGAAGACACTTATCCATCATTACGCGAATATCGCCGGTTGTGGAACTCACAGCTTGCCGAAAACAATTGACTCCGGAACGCGATGCTCACCTACATAGATGAATCTGTGGGAGGTCAAAATGACGGTCCAGATAAACCTTAGCGAGAGCAAATCGTACCTGTTTTCAGTCGCCGAAGCGATCGCCGCGTTCGTCGATGAGGCGAAATTTCAACCCAACGATCAAGCCAGAATAATATGTGCGGGCTTGCCACTGCCCTCGCAGGACATCGTGACGTTAACTGGACTCCATTTCGAACGGCAAGATAACCACGCGTTTACAGCATGGTTGCGCAGTTCAAAGACAAGTCAGGCGAGACACGAAGACCAGGCAATCGAATTCGAAACCGTAGTCTTGGACAACGCCACTGTCGACATCGCCGGAAACGTTACCCGAACCGACGGCAAGATTGTCCGCGCGGTTCAGGTTATTCCGGCAAAGCTTCCTTACGTTATCACCGACCTCGATTGGCGGATCGTCCATCAGACGATTTCATCGGCTAATGCGGAGGACCGGTGTTACGCTCGGCCGGCCGGTTCTGAAGGAACTGATTTCATTGCAACTGCGCGCGAATTAAACCTGCTGAATTACAGCGCTCTTATGAGCCTAGAGAATGTTCCGTACCTCAAGGTAATACAGCGCGATCTGCTCAAGCATAATCCGAACAGCAAAGTTGTATCGGAGCAAAAGATCTCCGACACCTTGAGCAAGTTTGGAATTCGTCACAAAAGGCCACGCCCCCGTCGCGCCACAATCTGAC
>CALRLJ020000285.1:0-5123 GCA_943368635.1 Sediminibacterium ginsengisoli
AATCTCCGCCTCGCCACCGCTTTCAAGCTCGCGCACGATGGCCGAGACCATCTTCTCGACGCGCTCGGGATCGACCGGGCGCTTGCGCAGGCTGATCTGCAGCGAGCGCACCAGCTTGTCGCGATCGAACGGAACGCGGCGGCTGTTGCGCTTGATGACGGTGAGTTCGCGAAGCTGCACCCGCTCGAAAGTGGTGAAGCGGAAATTGCACGCCATGCAGACGCGCCGCCGCCGGATCACGGCCGAATCTTCCGTCGGCCGGGAATCCTTCACCTGCGTATCGAGACTGTTGCAGCTAGGGCAGCGCATGTCCGCGTGTCCCTTACTGGTAGATCGGGAAGCGGCTGGTGAGTTCCTTCACCTTCTCCTTCACCGACGCCTCAACCAGAGGTGCCGAACCTTCGCCCGACTGCGCGACGGCATTGAGCACTTCGGAGATCAAGGCACCGACCTGCTTGAATTCGGCGACGCCGAAGCCGCGCGTGGTCGCAGCCGGTGTGCCGAGCCGAAGGCCCGAGGTCACGAACGGCTTCTCGGGGTCGAACGGAATGCCGTTCTTGTTACAGGTGAGACCGGCGCGGACCAGAGCCTTCTCCGACACGTTGCCCTTCAGTCCCTTCGGCCGCAGGTCGACCAGCATCAGATGGTTGTCGGTGCCGCCCGAAACGATCTCGAAACCGTTGGAGCGCAGCGTTTCCGCCAGCGCCTTGGCGTTCTCGACCACGTTCTTCGCATAGATCTTGAAGTCCGGCTGCAACGCTTCCTTGAACGCGACCGCCTTGGCAGCGATCACATGCATCAGCGGGCCGCCCTGCAGGCCGGGGAAGATTGCCGAGTTCAGCTTCTTGGCAATGGCTTCGTCGTTAGAGAGGATCAGGCCGCCGCGCGGACCGCGCAGCGACTTGTGCGTGGTGGTGGTCGTGACGTGCGCATGCGGCACCGGCGACGCATGCACGCCGCCCGCGACCAGACCGGCGAAGTGCGCCATGTCGACCAGCAGATACGCGCCGACGCTGTCGGCGATCTCGCGGAAGCGCTTGAAGTCCCATGCGCGCGAATAGGCCGAGCCACCGGCAATGATGAGCTTCGGCTTGATCTCTTCGGCCTGCTTCGCCACCGCGTCCATGTCGATTAACTGGTCGTCACGCCGCACGGTGTAGTGCACCGGCTTGAACCACTTGCCCGACATGTTGACCGGCGCGCCGTGGGTCAGATGCCCACCCGCCGCGAGGTCGAGGCCCATGAAGGTATCGCCGGGCTGCAACAGCGCCAGGAACACCGCCTGATTCATCTGGCTGCCGGAGTTCGGCTGCACGTTGGCGAAGCCCGCGCCAAACAACTTCTTGGCGCGCTCGATGGCAAGATTTTCCGCGACATCGACGAACTCACAGCCGCCGTAGTAGCGCGCACCCGGATAGCCTTCCGCATACTTGTTGGTCATCACCGAGCCCTGCGCCTCGAGCACGGCGCGGCTGACGATGTTCTCCGATGCGATCAGTTCGATCTCATGCTGCTGGCGACCGAGCTCACCCTTGATCGCATTCGCGATCTCAGGATCGGCCTGCTCAAGCGGGGCCGTGAAAAACGAGTCGGGAGCGGAAGCAGTTTTGGCAGAAGAGCTCATGGATGAAATATCTCCACCGCCGCGGCCTATGACGCAGGGCGCGGACGGTTACGGGTGGCATCAAGGGCGGCAGTCGCGAGATACCATATCTGGCGTGGGCGGCCAAGTTCCAAGCCTGTGGGCCGCAATTTATGCCGGGCAACCCTGTTCTGCGCCTCTCCCGTGGGCTGTATGCCAACCGGCCGACGCCAAGCCGCTCCGCAGACGTGATTTTGGCGACTTTCGCCCCGGCTCGGGGGCGCGGCGGACCTTTTTGCCCACATTCCGGGTCCGGAGCCGTTCCGGTTGGGCAACTTAAATCCGTGCCGGGAGGCGCGATCCTTAAAAGTGGAGCGGGCGCCTTGGGGGTAAAACCGCCCAAACGGGCACGCGCCTACAGCCGCGCGCAGAGGAACATCACGTTCAGCGAGCACGCGGCCAGCAGCACGAGCATCAATACGATCTGCAGCCGGTAACCGGCGAATTTGAGAATCAGCCTCATGATTTGAGGATGATGGAAAGAGTCCGCGCAAGAGTCTTGGGCGATATTTTTGTCTTTGGAGGCGAGAGATTCAGGACTCGTTTACGAGTCGATTCTCGCGGCCGGCACCCCAATCGCGGTCAATTATACCGCTAGGCATACGCAGCGAACCGGTCGCTCAATGTTTGCGAGTTCAGGTCGTAATTTTCAACCGCGCCCACTTTGTTTTGCATTCGCTGTTTTGTTCCGCCCGATCGCACATACCGCAAATGCAAAACCGAAATTCAAATCCATCGTATCTCATCGGTTCTGGAAATTACGATGAGAATGAAATGCTTTTGTCAAAAGAAGAAAACTACGCGGTGCAGGCCAAATTGAACCTCATGCTTGGAGCCAAGGAATACGACAGCCTTTTCCTTGGGTTTGAATGCGGCGAACTGATCGAGGATATCGTCCACGTCTACACGCGGAGCGAATATCAAGCCGCCAAGATCGAAACGCGATACACGCCCCACGTCGCCATCGCGGTCGAAAGCGTCATCCGCAAACCGGTTAAGCTAGTCAACGTGCTGCCGAGAGATTTTTCCAGCTAGGCCTGTCGGATAACGACGGCATCCAGGCGCCCAAACGCGAAAAGGCGCCCGAAGGCGCCTCAAGTCGCTCGTCCCACACCAGGGGAAACTCGTGCGGAATTCTTCCGCGTGCATCTTTCGCGCACTTCGGTAGGAGCCGGAGGGCACCGGCGTAAATGTCAAGAGGATTGGTGCGGGCCGCCGGTCTTGCGCCGGCTGACCCGAATTCTGTGAACGCCTTAAATTCTCAAAGGCGATAGAGGATCTGGTCGGTCCAGAAGCGCTCGAGGCGATGCAGCGACTTGTTCAGCGTCGCGAACTCGGCGTTCGAGATGCCACCCACCTGCTCCACCGTCTTGACGTGCTTCTGATACAGCGCGTCGACGATGTGGCGGATTTCCTGACCCTGCTGGGTCAGACGAATGCGGACCGAACGGCGATCGACGCGCGAGCGCTGATGATCGAGGAAGCCCATCTCGACAAGCTTCTTCAGGTTGTACGAAACGTTGGAGCCCAGGTAATAGCCGCGCGTGCGCAGCTCGCCGGCGGTCAATTCCTTGTCGCCGATGTTATAGAGCAGCAGAGCCTGCACCGAATTGATGTCGGCGCGGCCGCGGCGATCGAATTCGTCCTTGATGACGTCGAGCAGACGGCGATGCAGACGTTCGACCAGCGTAAGAGCTTCGAGATAAAGCGGCTGCACGGGTGCAGCGGCGTTGTCGCGAGCAGGTTCAACTGCCGTAGCGGCGGCTTTGATCATGACACTTCCCCTGTTGTCGTTTTTACGACTTATTCGACGAAACTTTTGTCTCGCCTGATAGGTACAAACTAAGGGAGGCGTTTGAAGATCAGCTTAAATAACAGCATAAAGAGATGGTTTATTTGAAACGGTGAATCGTATATTACACCGATAAAATAAGGGCTTTTTGTTAGTTTTGATTCACCCAAACCGGCCGATGTTCACGCTTCGTCACGCATCCTGTCGCGTTCCGGAACACCCTTCGTTCAAATTTGAAAGATTCCGTCAAGCATCAAGGCGGGCGCCCTTCTCAAGCCTGCTACGGCGGCCGCTCCCGCGCCGATAGCCACGCCAATATGAGATAAGCTGCGAGCAGGATCAGCGAGACGAGCACCGCGAACAGGTTGCCACCGTAGATCGTGGGAAACATCAGTTCGATAACCGCCGTCGAAACGATGGTTGTCAGCCACACAACAGCGCCCCACGGCGTGGCGAGCCACAATCCCACGGCCGCGACCAGTTCAATTACCGCGAAATAGACCGTCGCGGTTTGCCACTGCGTGGTCTGCGCCTCGAACGCACTCTCCTCGCCGCCGATGAAGCCGGTGATCTGCGCCCAGTGATAGAGACCCTTGATCATCGACAGCACGGCCATGACGCGCAGGAACAGCACGAGCCGCGTGGTCCATGTGCTGTCGCCGGTTTCGGAATCCGGCGACGTCATCGCCGTGACCAGGTTGACCTGATCGCGCGGCACGTCGTCGTTCGCGCCTCGCGTCATGCGCGCGGCCATCGATTGCCGGGTGTCCTTGTTCATGCCGTGTGTTTGGCGCTTTATGCCGGTAAAATCAATCCGCCGATTACACCCTCGTGCGGTGACGGGCGGACCGGCAGGTGCTACATATTCCAGCATCTATTTTGCGCAGGAGTGGTATCTCAATGGCGATCAAGTTCGGGCGTCCGATCGAAATGCGGGATAATCCGCTCCGGGACACAGCGAGCGCCTCTCCGTCCCTCGACCTGACCACGCGCATGCGCCGCAACCGCAAGTCGGAATGGGCGCGGCGGCTGGTGCGCGAGAACGTGCTCACCACCGACGACCTGATCTGGCCGTTGTTCGTTGTCGACGGAAACAACCTGCGCGCGCCCATCGCCTCGATGCCGGGCGTCGATCGTCTCAGCGTCGATCAGTGCGTCCGTGACGCCGAGCGAGCCATGAAGCTCGACATTCCGTGCATCGCGTTGTTCCCCTATACGGACCCGTCGTTGCGCGACGAGACCGGCTCCGAAGCACTGAATGCCAACAATCTGGTCTGCCAGTCGGTGCGGGCGATCAAGAAAGAATTTCCCGATCTGGGCGTTCTCTGCGACGTGGCGCTCGATCCATTCACCAGCCACGGTCATGACGGACTGTTGCAGGACGGCAGGATCCTGAACGACGAGACGGTGGCAATCCTCGTGCGGCAGGCGCTGGTGCAAGCCGAAGCCGGCTGCGACATCATCGCGCCCTCCGACATGATGGACGGTCGCGTGGCCGCCATCCGCGACGGCCTTGACCGCGCCGGATTCGGCGACGTGCAGATCATGGCCTATGCGGCGAAATATGCCTCTGCGTTCTACGGTCCGTTCCGCGATGCCATCGGCTCGGCGAAAACGCTGACCGGCGACAAGCGCACCTACCAGATGGACTCAGCCAACTCCGACGAAGCCTTGCGCGAAGTCGAACTC
>CALRLJ020000286.1:0-5112 GCA_943368635.1 Sediminibacterium ginsengisoli
GCGGTCACGCCCGCGGGCCTCACCGAACAGCAGAAGATCGCCGATGCGTTTCTCAGCGAAGGCCTGATCCCGAAAAAACTGGACACCGCCGCTGTCAAGATCTGGACGCCGAACGCGCCATAAGGTCTTGATGGGCTTATGATCCAAAGCGACGGTTTCGCCACTGGCGGGCTGCCGCTGCACGAGCGCGCGAAGCTGATCCACCATCCGCGGCCGTTCTGGGACACCTACCGCTTTCGCATTGCTCGGCAGGTCGATGACATCATTTAATGCCGCGTCGCCGGTGAGGCGTTCCTGACGCCCGGTACCAAGGATGGACGCTTACGCACGAGGCATAATCCAATCGCCTTCCAAAAGTATGCTGAAAAATGGCAGCGCTGATCATGCGCTGCCTCGAAAACCATCTCGAGTTCAGTAAGTTGCGGGTTGCGGCCGCCCAACTCCGCAATACAGAAATCCATTCTGAGCAACTTCGTCCGGCGAGTAGATATTCCGGAGATCGACGATCACCGGCGTGGCCATGGTGATCGCCATTTCCTTCAGATCAAGCGCACGGAACTGCTCCCACTCCGTGACGATAACGAGTGCATGAGCGCCTTTTGCGCACTCATAAGCGTCACCGCAGAAAGTCACGTCCTCCAATACCTTCTTCGCCTGCTCCATGCCGACCGGATCATACGCGCGCACAATCGCGCCCATATCCTGCAATGCCGTGATCAACGGAATCGACGGCGCATCACGCATGTCATCGGTATTCGGCTTGAACGTCATTCCCAGCACGGCGACGGATTTACCCCGAAGATTTCCTCCAAAGGCATTTGCAACCTTGCGGGCCATGGCGCGCTTGCGCAGATCATTTACCGCGACGACGGTTTCGATGATCCGCAGCGGGGCGTCGTTATCCTGCCCGGTTTTGATCAGAGCCAGCGTATCCTTCGGGAAACATGAGCCGCCGTAGCCCGGGCCGGCGTGCAGGAATTTCGCGCCAATGCGATTATCGAGGCCAATGCCCCGTGCAACCTCCTGAACATTGGCGCCAACTTTCTCCGCCAAATCGGCGATTTCATTAATGAAGGCGATCTTGGTTGCGAGAAAGGAATTCGCCGCGTACTTAATCAACTCCGCTGTGCGACGATCAGTGTAAACGATTGGCGCAGCGTTAAGATAGAGCGGCCGATACACCTGGGCCATTATCTCGCGCGCGTTCGCATCATCGGTGCCGATGACGATGCGATCCGGATGCTTGAAATCACGGATTGCAGCACCCTCGCGCAGAAACTCGGGATTCGAGACCACCGCAAACTTCGCGTCCGGATTCTCCTCGCGAATGACCCGTTCGACTTCGTCACCAGTTCCGACCGGTACCGTGGATTTTGTAACAATTACCGTGAAATCTGACAGCTCGCCTGCCACTTGGCGCGCGGCAGCATACACATACGACAGGTCCGCATGTCCGTCGCCTCGGCGTGACGGCGTTCCGACAGCGATGAAAACAACATCCGCACCGCGAACTCCCGCAGCAATATCATCGGAGAAGCTGAGACGGCGTTGCATGACATTGTCACGCACAAGCTCCGCAAGGCCGGGTTCGTAGATCGGGATTTCACCTCGGTTGAGCGCGCCCACCTTCTTCGCATCATTGTCGATGCAAATGACGTGATGACCAAAATCAGCGAAACATGCTCCCGAAACCAATCCGACATACCCCGCCCCAACCATGGTAATCCGCATCCATAATCCTGTCTGGTCAAACCATTCCTGTGGCGCTTTTCGGCGCGCATCGTCGGAAGCTGTGAGAAGAGTGAAACTCGCTGTCTAGTTAGCGAGAATGTCCCATCCGTCCTTGCCGGGCGGAAAGAAGAAGAAGTTATTGATGTATGCTTGGCCGGCCTTTCGTCCGCCGTTGGATAGCAGCGAACGCGTGTCCTGAAAGATGTCGACATCGAATTGGTCAACCGCAACGATATCACCATCCTCGACAAAGAACCCGCTATAGCCTCTTTCCTGAAAGAATTCGAAAACAGATTCGGTCGCCCGCGGACGATGCCTGTCCTCTGCTTCAACAAGAAAGACTGGTCGGCTTCGTTCGAGCAATTCGACGGCGCCATTCAGAACATTCAACTCGTGCCCTTCCACATCGACTTTCACGAACGACACATCGTCGTGAATCATGTCATCGAGCCGAGCCATCGGTACATTCAGAACGGTGCAGGATTCGGCCGCAAGTGCTACCTGCGGCTCGAGGGACGCGAGACCGTGAACGGCACCTTGCTCGCCTTGCGGGATCAGAAGTTCGGCGTTGCCCTCGTGATCGGATAGTGCCACTTCGTGAATGACCACGTTCGCCGCTGAGGTTCGTCGGAGGACGTCGGCCATTACTCGCGAGGGTTCGAATGCATGCACGCATCGCGAAAGCCGCGCCAGCTCACGTGTATAGAGACCGCAGTTGGCGCCAACATCGACCGTGACGGCTTCCTTGCGCACAATTCTGTCCAGAAGGGATAATTCCACCTCTGCTGTTTTTGGACGATGCATGAAGTGCCAACGCAGCCAAAGCCCTGGAAAGGTTTCTTTCAACGCATTCTTGACTTGTCGCACTGCTGTCATCGCCGCCGCCCTTCTCTCATCACATGAATCCGACGCGAACATCGAATATCGATCAAGCTCAGACCCGGTGGTAGATATCTTCCACGCGAACGATATCGTCCTCGCCAAGATATGGACCTGACTGCACTTCGATCAGGTTCAACGGCACCTTCCCTGGATTCTCGAGACGATGCATGCATCCGAGCGGAACGAAGATGGATTCGTTTTCGCGTAACAGGATTTCCTCGTCATCGCGCGTAACGATAGCGGTGCCATTGACGACCACCCAATGTTCCGCACGATGGAAATGCTTTTGCAACGACAGCTTGGCACCCGGATTGACAGTGATGCGCTTGACCTGAAACCGGTCACCGGCGTGAATTGACTGATAATAACCCCACGGCCGATGAACGGATTGGGTCTGGGTCGCCGAACGATGACCGCTCGCTTTCAATCGTCCTACCAATTTTGAAACGTCTTGATCCCGATCCTTTGACGCAACCAGAACGACATCGGGCGTCGCCGTAATGATGAGATCGTCCACGCCCAGCGCTGCAACCAACGGCCCTTCTCCACGGACATAGCATCCGCTGGCATCCTCCATGACGACATCGCCAATTGCCACGTTGCCGAAACGATCCTTTTCGCCCAACTCCCATAGCGCGGACCAGCTTCCGACATCGCTCCAATCGAAGTCCGCCGGAACAACTGCGGCTGAATTTGTCTTCTCCATCACGGCATAATCGAGCGACACCGATGGACATGCTTGGAAGGCGGCTTCATCGAGACGCAAAAAATCCAGATCGCGGGTTGCACCAGCCAGCGCAGCCCGGCACGCTGCCAGAATGTCCGGTGCCAGCCGTGACAGTTCTTCGATCAGAAATCGCACCGGCAGCAGAAACACTCCGCTGTTCCAGAGATAGCTGCTGGCAGCAAGAAGCCGCTCCGCAGTGAGCAGATCCGGCTTTTCCACAAAGCCCGCGACCTGATGGACGCCCGGCGCGGAAGCAAGTTCCTCACGCGCATGAATATAACCGAATCCGGTCGCTGGCGCAGTCGGCCTCAACCCAAACAGGACGAACTGGCCTGCCTGTGCCGCTCTCATAGCAACGACTACGGCCGCTTGAAACGCCGCCGCGTCACCGACCCAGTGATCCACGGGCATGGCGAGAATGAACGCGTCCGGATCGGTCTCCTGAGCAACAAGTGCTGCAATGGCGACAGCCGGTGCCGTGTTCCGCCCAAAGGGCTCGAGAACGATGGTTGGATGGGCGACGCCAACTCCACGCAACTGCTCGGCAATGGCAAAGCGATGCTCCGCATTCGCAACGACCATCATCCCGCTGAATATCGCCGGATCGGTCACACGCAGCGCGGTTTGCTGCAACAGTGTTTTCTCTCCAAGTAGCGAGAGCAACTGCTTGGGATAGGTTTCCCGAGACAGGGGCCATAACCGCGAACCGGCCCCCCCCGAGAGAAGAACAGGAATAATGCGGTTGTGTGGCTGTGTCATTGTTGCCCCAAAGATTCGAGATGGCGGATGTGAGGTAGCTGGAGCGGTCCAGAACGAGCGGCGTCCCTAGAAGCCGCTGCCTGATAGGAACTCGCGCCGGACCGTGCGCGCGATGATGGTCATATCCATCCGCAGCGACCACTTCTCGATGTAATCGAGATCATGGTCGATCCGCGCAATCGCGAGATCGGGATCCACCGTGCTGCCTCTGCAGCCACTGACCTGAGCCAGGCCCGTGATGCCGGGCCGCGCGGTGTGCCGCTGGAAATAGTAGGGGACCAGATCTTCGTAGAGCATGTTGGCTGCGAGCATGCCCGGCACATGAGGCCGAGGCCCGACCAGCGACATATCGCCTCTAATCACATTGATAAGCTGCGGAAGCTCATCAAGACTGGTGCTTCTCAGGATTTGTCCAACCCGAGTAATCCTCGAATCACCCTGAACCGTTTGCCGGACGCCTGCGGCATCGCCAAGACTCACGCCCATCGAACGGAATTTGTAAATCTTGAACAGTTGGTTGCGATATCCGTAACGATACTGTCGAAAGAACACCGGTCCGCGCGACGTCGTCTTGATCGCTATTGCGATGGCAATGAACAACGGAACGAAGAACAGGAGCGCCAATGCGGCTGCCGATGCGTCAAACATCCGCTTTCCGACGGCAACGGCCGGCTCGGAACGCGACATGCGAGCGGCAGTGCGAGAGCGATAGGCATTGCGGATGCGGTAAGGACTGCTACTCGCATACTCGACCGGGCGAACGGAAATCAGTCGCGGCCCCTTCCATAACGTTGCCGAGTTGTCTTGAACAAAACGGGTCGAGACTGTCGCGGCCATTTGCTCTTGCCTTCAACTGGGCGTTTACCGGATGAAACTCAATGCACACTCAAGATGGCATCACCTCACTCGATTTCTTCGCAAGCGCGAAGCCCATCGAGATGACGAAGGCATCAACCCTCAAGCGCGGTCAAGTTTTCCTAAAGTTTTGTACGAAATGCGGCAGCAAAACGAAA
>CALRLJ020000287.1:0-5093 GCA_943368635.1 Sediminibacterium ginsengisoli
ATCCACAGACTCGACATCTCGACGCCCTCGCCGATCGGAAGCGTCGCAATCGAGTCCGTGCCCGCAAATGCAATCCACAACAAATGAATGACCGCAGCCGCGATCAGCGAAATGAAAAGCCGGTCGCCGCGCGTGGTCGGAATACGCAGAATGCCGACGCGCTCCGCCTCGGGGTAACGCACCGCGAGCCACGTCATGGTCGCGAGCGTTCCAGCCAGCAAGCAAAAGAAAATTGCCGTCGGGCCGGTCCATGCCATCCATGCGATGTTTTCCATCGATCCCGCTCCCTACACTCGTCCGAGCGCGAAACCGCGCGCGATGTAGTTGCGGACAAACCAGATCACCAGCGCGCCGGGAATGATGGTCAGCACGCCAGCTGCGGCGAGCAATCCCCAGTCCATTCCGGATGCTGAAATCGTGCGCGTCATGGTCGCGGCGATCGGCTTGGCGTTCACCGAGGTCAGTGTGCGCGCCAGCAGCAATTCAACCCACGAGAACATGAAGCAGAAGAACGCTGCGACGCCGATGCCGCTTGCGATCAGCGGCATCAGGATCTTCACGAAAAAGCGCGGGAACGAGTAGCCATCGAGGAACGCAGTCTCGTCGATCTCCTTCGGCACGCCGGAGACAAAGCCTTCCAGAATCCACACCGCCAGCGGCACGTTGAACAGACAATGCGCCAGCGCCACCGCCCATGGCGTGTCGAACAGATTGATCGCCGAGTACAGATTGAAGAACGGCAGCGCGAACACCGCCGGCGGCGCCATGCGGTTCGACAGCAGCCAGAAGAACAGGTGTTTGTCGCCGAGAAAGCGATACCGCGAGAATGCGTAGGCCGCAGGCAGCGCGAAGGAAATCGAAATGATCGTATTGATGATGACGTACTTCAGCGAATTGATGTAACCGGAGTACCAGCTTGAGTCCGTGAAGATGCGCTTATAGTGCATCAGGGTCGGATCGTTCGGCCACAGGGTCATGGTCGTAACGATCTCGTTGTTGGTCTTGAAACTCATGTTGACGAGCCAGTAGATCGGCAACAGCAGGAAGATCAGGAACAGGCCGAGAATGATGCGCCGTCCGGGAATGGTATGCATCACGCGCCTCCCGTCGTTTGAGCACGCTCGTTATCGGCGTTCGTCATCACCGTGTAGAACACCCAGCACACGATCAGGATGATGAGGTTGTAGACAATCGACAGCGCCGCCGCCTTGCCGAGGTCGAACTGGCCGAGTGCAATTTTCACAAGCTCGATCGACACGAAGGTCGTGGAGTTGCCCGGCCCGCCACCGGTCACCACGAACGGTTCCGTGTAAATCATGAAACTGTCCATGAAGCGCAGCAGCACCGCGATCAGCAGCACGCGCTTCATCTTCGGCAACTGGATCGCGGTGAACACCGCCCAGCGCGACGCACCGTCGATCTGCGCCGCCTGATAGTAGGCGTCCGGAATGGACTTCAGCCCCGCGTAACACAGCAGCGCCACCAGGCTGGTCCAGTGCCAGACGTCCATCACGATAATGGTCGCCCAGGCATCGAAGCTGTTGGACACATAATTGTAGTCCAACCCGATCTTGTTCAGCGTATAACCCAGCAGCCCGATGTCCGGCCGCCCGAAGATCTGCCAGATCGTACCGACCACATTCCATGGAATGAGCAACGGCAGCGCGAGAATAACGAGGCACGCCGCAACGCGCCAACCGTCGCGCGGCATCGACAGCGCGACCAGAATGCCGAGCGGCACTTCGATGGCGAGAATGATCGCGGAAAACAGCAGATTGCGCCCGAGCGAATTCAGGAAACGGTCTCCGAGATCGCTCGATGGATCGAGCAGTTCCTTGAACCAGCCGACGCCGTTCCAGAAGAACTTGTTGTTGCCGAACGTGTCCTGCACCGAATAGTTGACCACAGTCATCAGCGGCAGAATCGCGGAGAACGCCACGATTAGGAACACCGGCAACACCAGCAGCCATGCCTTGTTGTTGATTGTTTTGTCCATCAGGCGCGCCCCTCGACCAGCAGGCTGTCGGCATAGACGTGAATGTGAGCGGGATCGAAAACCAGACCGGCCGTACTGTCCGGAATGGAAAAACCGTTCGGCACGCGTGCCGCGAATTTCGCGTCACCTATGCGCACACGCGCGAAACGGACGCGGCCGAGATCGTCGATCCGCTCGATTTGCGCCGAGAGCAGACCGGGCGCCGGTGTTGCGACATGAACGAATTCCGGCCGCACGCCGACTTCGATTTTCGCCCCGACCGGCAGGCCGTCGTAGCTGCGGTTCAGCCCGATAACGTGGCCGCCGACAATCGCCTCGCGGCTCCTCACCTGCGCCGGCACAATGTTCATGCCGGGCGAACCGATGAAGTAGCCGACGAAAGTGTGTGCGGGCTTGGCGAACAGTTCTTCCGGCGTTCCACTTTGCACTACGCTGCCGTCATGCATCACCACCACCGTGTCGGCAAAGGTCAATGCCTCGGTCTGATCGTGGGTGACATAGATCATCGTCAGGTCCAACGCCTGATGCAGCGCCTTTAACTTTGAGCGCAACTCCCATTTCAGATGCGGATCGATCACGGTCAGCGGTTCGTCGAACAGCACCGCCGCCACGTCCGAGCGCACCAGACCCCGGCCGAGCGAGATCTTCTGTTTCGCGTCGGCGCTGAGACGTACCGCCTTGCGGTCGAGATAAGGCGTGAGGTCGAGCAACTTTGCGATCTCGGTGACGCGCGCATCGATCACGCCGCGCGATTGTCCGCGGTTTTTGAGCGGGAACGCGAGGTTTTCACCGACCGTCATGGTGTCGTAGATCACCGGAAACTGAAACACCTGCGCGATATTGCGCTCGCGCGTGGTTGCGCGCGTGATGTCGGCACCATCGAACAACACCTTGCCATGCGACGGCGTAACGATGCCGGAAATGATATTCAGCAGCGTGGTCTTGCCGCAACCCGACGGGCCGAGCAGTGCATAGGCACCGCCCTGCCGCCACGTCATGGTCATCGGTTTGAGCGCATAGGACGCCCGGTCGGCTGCATCGCCACCGTAGGAATGCGCCAGATCGACAAGGTCGATGCGAGCCATGCTATGCCCTCACCGTGCCGCCGGCGCGGCGACAAGCCGGCCGGTTTGATCGAAGATAAAAAGATCGTTCGGGTCGAGCACTGCATCGAGCTGCTGTCCGGGCAGGAACTCATGAATGCCCGGCAACACCGCGACCCAGTTGTAACCGTCGCGCTTGAGATGCACGAAACTCTCGGAGCCGGTGATTTCGGTCACGCTCACGGTCGTGACGAAGGCGTGGCGGCCGGGAGATGCGCCCGCAACATCGAGCTGATGGGCACGGAATCCGACCCTGTAGGCGCCATCGCCGAGGCCTTCGTAAAGACCGGCAACAGAGGCGCGCTCGCCTCCGGAATAAAAGATCGATCCGTTCTTCTTTTCGATGCCGACGGTGTTGAGCGGCGGATCGGAAAACACCTCCGCGACTTCCACCGTATCCGGACGCCGGTAAACCTGCGGTGTCGCGCCGACCTGCAACACCCGCCCTTCCCCCATGCAGACCGTGCGGCCGCCGAGCAGCAGGGCTTCGGACGGTTCGGTGGTCGCATAAACGAAAATCGCGCCGGACTCCTCAAAAATGCGCGGCAGTTCGGTGCGCAACTCCTCACGCAGCTTGTAGTCGAGATTGGCGAGCGGCTCATCGAGCAGCACTAGATCCGCGCCCTTGACCAGCGCGCGGGCAATCGCGGTGCGCTGCTGCTGGCCGCCGGACAGTTGCAGCGGCGTGCGGTTGAGATACGGCTCCAGCTTCAGCAGCTTCGCCGCATCCCGCACGCGGGTCTCGATCTCCGCGCGCGCCACGCCCTGAACCCGCAACGGCGAGGCGATGTTCTCAAACACCGAGAGCGTCGGATAGTTGATGAACTGCTGATAGACCATCGCCACCGAGCGCTTGCGCACATCGAAACCGGTGACGTCCTTGCCATCGACAAGAACGCGGCCGGAGGTCGGCTTGTCGAGACCGGCCAGCAGCCGCATGATCGATGTCTTGCCCGCCAGTGTCGGACCGAGCAGCACACTCAGCGTGCCGCGCTCGAGCGTCAGCGACACATCGCGAATCCACGGAACGCCGTTGACCTCGCGCGAAACCTTGTCGAGGGTGACGCTCATGCACGGCCTCCCGCTTCTTTCAGCGGCAGATCGAGGCCGCTGCGATGCGTGGCGATCCAGTCGTCAAGCGCCTTCACTTCACCGACGGACAGACGCAAGCCAAGCTTGGACCGGCGCCAGACGATGTCCTCGGCAGTGCGCGCGAATTCGTGCGCGATCAGGTAGCGAACTTCGCGTTCCGTCAGCGTGTCACCGAACAATTGTCCGAGGTCCGTGGCGGATGATGCCTTGTCGAGAACCTTGCTGGCCCGCGTACCATAAGCGTGCGCAAGACGAAGCGCGAGGGAGCGCGACAGGAACGAATTGTCGCGGACCAGTTCGTCCGCCAGCGCCGGGATCGCCGAGACGTCGAGATCGCCGCCGGGCAACGGCGCGGTCGCGGTCCATCCGGCCGGCTTGGTCTTTCCGGGCAGATATTGCTGTAACCGTTCCAGCGCTTCTTCGGACAGACGGCGATAGGTCGTGATCTTGCCGCCGAAAATCGACAGCAGCGGCAATCCGCCTGGCGCATCGAACTCGAATACATAGTCCCGTGTCGCGGCCTTGGCTTCGCTGGCGCCGTCATCGTAAAGCGGGCGCACACCGGCATAGGCCCACACCACGTCTGCGGGTTTCACCTGTTTGGCAAGATAGTCGTTCACCGACTGGCATAGAT
Organism: Sediminibacterium ginsengisoli; assembly: GCA_943368635.1. Classification (GTDB taxonomy): domain Bacteria; phylum Pseudomonadota; class Alphaproteobacteria; order Rhizobiales; family Xanthobacteraceae; genus Afipia. Next base: position 4,826 of record CALRLJ020000287.1, read on the forward strand.
AGGCGATTTCCTCGGACGAGGCTTTCACCTTGGAGGGGTCGCCGTCGTAATCGCGATCGGTGGTGCCGATCAGGGTGAAGTCGTTTTGGAAAGGAATGACAAACACGACACGGCCGTCGCCGTTCTGGAACGTGTAAGCGTGGTCATGGTCGTAGAGGCGCGGCACCACGATGTGCGATCCCTGAACCAGACGCACCTTGGCCTTGGCGTTGATCCCGGCGCGGCGGCTCAGAACATCCTCGACCCACGGGCCGCCGGCATTGACCAG
>CALRLJ020000288.1:0-5088 GCA_943368635.1 Sediminibacterium ginsengisoli
GACACCGTCAAGGATGGCTGGTACTACGTTTTCGTCATCGCACTGCTGATCGTGATGTTGCTGTACTTCAAGCGCGAGAGCCACGCGCCGTTCTATGCGACCGCGCTGCTGCTGGTGCTGAACCAGTTGTTCTCGAAAGATACACGCTGGACGATTTCGACCATCGGCAAGTTTCTGGAGGTCAACGGGCGCACGTTCGTCGAGCTGATCGGAATTCTGGCCGGATGCGGCCTGCTGATCGGTGCGTTCTCGATGACGGGTGTTATCTCCAGCCTCGCCAACGATCTGCTCACGATTGCCGGTGACAACGCTTTCCTGCTGCTGGCGATGTGCGCGCTGACCAGTCTCATTCTCGGACTCGGTCTCACCACAACGGCCTGTTACATCTTCCTCGCCATTCTCGTTGCGCCAGCGCTTGAGAAAGTCGGCCTTAACAAGATGGCCGTCCACATGTTCATCTTCTACTGGGGCATGTTGTCGTCGATCACACCGCCGGTCGCGATCGCATCGTTCGCTGCCGCCGGCATCGCCGGCGCTCCCGCAATGAAGACGGGGTGGGAATCGATGTGGGTCGGCAGCATCATCTACTTCATCCCCTTCTTCTTCGTGCTCAATCCCGCACTCGTTCTGCAAGGCGATGCACCTTATCTCACGGCACTCGGCCTGATGACGCTGGCCGGGATCGGCACACTGTTCATCTGCGGCGGCATCCAGGGCTATCAAGCTTTCGTGGGAGACCTGCGGCGCACGGGCGCGCTAGAATGGCCGCTTCGCGTGTTGCTGGTCATCGGAGGATTCACCCTCGCAACACCGGGCGGCGGCATCATGCCTGTCTCGGAATTGCAGATCATCGCGATTGCTCTCGCGATTCTGGTTCCAACCTTGATCGTGGCCTTTACTCTGTTGCAACGGAACCCGCTTCCGCCAACCCAACTGTCGGCTCGCTAACCAGCGAACCTAAAGTCCAGCGCAATCAGCCGGGCCACCTATCGAATTGTGGCAACAATTCGAGTCCATCATGCTGCTGCCGCGAAGCGGTCTTGCCTTCACGCAACACCCGATGGAAATCCCTTACCGGTGCTGCTGCGTGAAAGACTTGTGTCTGGCGTTCTGATGTGTTCGACCTATAGTTCGGCCAATTCGAACGCTAGACCTGATAAGGGATAACGATGCTCAAAGCACTTCTCGCGACCACCCTGCTTGTCTCGGCAACTGTCGGCGTGTACGCGCAAGCACCGCAGCGTGGCGGCACAGCCGAAGAACAGAAAGCCTGCGCTCCCGATGTCTCGCGCCATTGCCGTGCAGTGATGAACGACGGAGATCTCACGGTTTTGGGCTGCCTTCAGGCCCATCGCGCCAAGATCAGCAAGAAATGCGATGCTGTTTTGCGCAGCCACGGTCAGTAAGAGACCGAACTTCCCAAGATCGCGAAGCGAACCCAATCAATCAGCCTGACCGCGTCAGGCTGATTTTCTTGCTGCGTTATCGACCAGGGTCTTGCCCAGCGACCAGATCGCGCCGGGTACGCGATGACTGCTTTCGATCACCGAATCGAACGCGCTGGTGATCCAGTTGCAATCTTCCTGCGTAATCGTGAGCGTCGGCAGCAACTTGATCGTGTGGCTGGCATGGCCAGACACCTGGCTGAGGATCTTGTGATCCTTGAACAGCGGGATGGTGATCAACTGGCAGAACAGGCCCTTGCTCGCCGCTTCAAGCATGGTCCATGACGCCTTGAGCGCCAGCGACTTCGGCGGCCCGAACTCGACGCCAATCATGAGTCCCTTGCCGCGAACATTCTTGAGCAACTCGTAGCGCGGAACCATCGCGGACAGCGTTGCAAGCAGTTCGGCGCCACGCGCTGCGGCGTTCTCGATCACCTTTTCCTGCTTGAGCACTTCCAGCGTCGCGATCCCAGCAGCCATGGCAAGATCGTTCTTGGAGAACGTTGATCCGTGCACGACGGCGCGGTCCATCCGGTCGAAAATCTTGTCGAAAATCGCCTTGCGCGTCAGCACGGCTCCGACCGGAACGTGACCGCCGGAGAGTGATTTCGACAGCAGCACCATGTCGGGTTCGACATTCCAGTGTTCGACCGCGAGAAAACGCCCCGTGCGGCCCATTCCCGTCTGGATTTCGTCGGCGACAAATAACGTTCCGTATCGTTTGCAGAGCGCCGCAGCCGCCGCAAGATAACCGTCGTCGGGCATGTTGACGCCCTTGCCCTGAATCGGCTCGACGATGAAGGCCGCGGCCTGGCGAGAGGCCAGCGCCTTCTCGAGCGCAGCAAGGTCGTTGAACGGAATCGAGAAGCAATCGGGCAGCAGCGGCCCGAAGCCGTCGCGGAAATTCTTGTCTCCGGTCAGCGAGAGCGCACCGTAGGACAGACCATGATAGGCATGATCGCAGTAGACAATGCCGGTCCGGCCGGTGGCGCCGCGTGCGAACTTGATCGCAGCTTCGACACATTCCGTCCCTGAATTCGCAAAAAATACCTTATCGAGATAAGGCACATGCGCGATCAGGCGTTCGGCCAGAATACCGGCCAGCGTCGAAAGGTCGAGCTGAACGAGATTCGGCAGATCGCTGTCGAGGACGCTCTTGAGGGCGTCCTTGACGGTCGGATGATTGCGGCCCAGCGCAAAGACGCCGAAGCCGCTCAGGAGATCAAGGTAACGATCGTCATTGCGGTCGAACAGGTATTGCCCCTGCCCGCGCTGAAAGCCGACGTCGTAACCGATGGTCTTGAGAACCCGGACGAGCTGTTCGTTGAGGTATCGCGTGTGCAGAGCGTTGCGCTGGAATTGGCGATCCGCAAACATCTCTGAAATGTCTAGATTTGGCTGCATGATGTCATACATACTTCGTTTGTCAGGCATCTAGTCAACTGAAATTAGTATATGCGTCGTTTTGTCAATCTCTGGAACAACGAACCGCTTTTGTGTTTAAGTTGGTTGCAATGCACGCGAGGATTCATGCGAAAAATAGCCTTTAGTGGGATTTTCTTGCTTACCGCCGTTGGCGCTGCCTCCGCGGCCGAACCGTTGGGCGAATGGAAGGTCGAGGAGGATAAAGCGACCATCCGAATCGTCGACTGTAACTCCCGGCTTTGGGGGGTGATCGCTTCGGAACGGATTCCCGGCAACATTGACAAAAAGAATCCCGACAAAGCCAAGCGGACGCGCCCCACACTGGGCATCCCGGTTCTTTTGAACATGAAGAAAGCCGAGGATGAGAAGGACAAGTGGGAAGGCCAGATTTACGACGCCACAAGCGGCAAGACCTATGACGCGAACATCCAGCTCAAGTCACCAACCAGCCTTCGGGTCGAGGGTTGTGTTGCGATGATTCTGTGCGGCGGCCAAACTTGGACCCGCGTCCCCGACAGCACGCCGGTTCCTGGCGGTGCCAAAACCGGTACCAGCGCCCCGAAGGCGTCTCAGCCATTCCCTACCCCCATCGGCACACCCAAGACGGCTGCGCCGAAGGCTGGCGGAGCGAAGGCAGGATCCGCTGATTCCGCCAGCTCCGAAGTCTGTCTCCTCCCCGAGATCGCGAACGCGCCCCGCTAGCAGAGCGGGCTTGAGCCGCGCGCTATTTATCGCGCGGCTTGCCCATGAGCGCCGGCTGAAACAGCACCGCTGCAGCCAGTGTTGTCACCAGCGACAGTGCCAGCAATTTACCCATGCTCGACGTACCGGGATGGCTCGATAGCCAGAGGCTGCCGAATGCCGTTGCGGTCGTCATTGCGCTGAAGAAAATCGCGCGCGTCAGGCTCGATTGCAGCAGATCGGTCTGACCTGCCCGCCACGCCGTCACATAATAGATCTTGAACGCGACGCCGATGCCGAGCAGCAGCGGCAGCGCGATGATGTTAGCAAAATTCATCGGCAGCCCGATAAGAACGCAGATTTCAAGCGTGACCACACCTGCCAGGATCAACGGTACGAGCGTCAACAGCACGTCACCGATCCGTTTCAGTACAATCCAGAGCAGGATTGAGATCGACAGAAGCGCCCAGAAACCGGCGTAAATGAACGCCCTGACGATGGTATCGCCGGATTTCAGGATCGAGATCGGTCCGCCAATGGCGTCCGGCTGAGCTTTCAGAACGGCTCCGGCAAAAGCGCGAAGCGTATCGTTATCGTTAGGGTCTCCCTTCGGCTGCGCTTCAACGCGCGTCCTGCCATCGGCAGAGGTCCAATCGGTCAAAATGTCGGGCGGAAGGGTCTTCACGCTAACTGGCTGAGCCTTCAGCAGACCGCGAACCTGATCCAGCGCCACATTCAGCGGCGAGATGAAAGTGGCTTCGGCCTTTTCGCGTGTCTCCTTGCTGGCCTGCGCCAGCTTGACCAGTGCATCGGCAAGCCGCCGGGCTGCGACTGCTCCCGGTCCTTTGTCGTCGCCTGCCGTCTTGCGCAAGCTCTCCACCGATCCTTTCAGAGCGGCGATATTTTCCTCGTCGGACGGCGCGGTGCCGCGCGATGTCTCATTCAGGATCGGATTAAGGGATGCCGCGGCCTTGCGGATGATTGCAAGTTTGGCTGGCTGATCGTCCGGAATGAAGGTATCGAGCGAAATCGTGCGCGAAACTTCGGGAAGCTTCGAAAGACTTTCCTGAATCGCCTTGGCTTTGGCGGCGGACGGCGCCATCACCTCGACGGCATTGGTGCCGGTATTGGGATCGCGGCGCAAATCCAAATAGGTCGCAACAGACTCAACCTTCGCACTGCGCAGGTTCATCGGATTGAAGTCAAATTGCAGGAAATACAGCAACGGCAGACCTACAACGGCCACGCCGAGCGTTGCGACAACGACCCCGACGCGGTGCCGCTCCAGAAACCGATCCACAGGTGCCAGAAACTTAAAACCGAGCGGTTCGGCTTCGCCCGGAGGATTCAGAATCTTGAGCAGCGCAGGCAGCACCGTAATTGCGGCAATGAACGCGATGATCATGCCCGCGCCGGCGATCTTGCCGAGTTCGGACACGCCTTTGTAGTCAGTTGGCAGGAACGAGAGAAAACCCGCCGCCGTCGCCACCGCCGCGAGTGTGAGAGGAACCGCAGAATACTCGGCAGCCTTCTCGAG
>CALRLJ020000289.1:0-5085 GCA_943368635.1 Sediminibacterium ginsengisoli
ACATCGGGATGTCTTCGCCCATGTGCTTGCCGCGCTTGGTCAGCGTTATGCCGAGCGTGCGCGAGGCAATTTCGGCATCCTCGAAGAACAGTTCGTAGAAATCGCCCATCCGGTAGAACAGCAACAGTCCTGGATTGGCGGACTTGATCTCCAGATATTGTTCCATCATCGGCGTCACGCGCCCGGCGGCCTCCGGGGAGGCGGTTTCGGCGTTTGGCGGCGCGGGGGGCGTGGAATGGATGGTCATGGAGCGAACATTAGCAAAGTTCTTTCGCTAGGTGGAATTGTGTGCTGCGTTTTCCACGCCTTGCGACGGCGGGCGCATGGCCGGTCTGCCCTTCGCCGAGGTCATTCCCCGCATCGATCATTTGACGTTCCGCACCTTGCTTCCTAAAACTCGCGACAGCCGAGGGCATTATCAAGTCCGGACGACATTCAGGGAGAACGACCATGCGTGATGTTTTCATTTGCGATGCAGTGCGGACGCCAATCGGCCGGTTCGGTGGATCGCTGGCCAAGGTCCGTGCGGACGATCTGGCGGCGGCGCCGATCAAGGCGCTGATGGAACGCAATCCGAAGGCCGACTGGGCCGCGCTGGATGAAGTTGCGTATGGCTGCGCCAATCAGGCCGGAGAAGACAATCGTAACGTTGCGCGCATGGCGCTGTTGCTGGCCGGGCTGCCGGAGAATGTGCCGGGCATGACCGTCAATCGGCTCTGCGCATCGGGCCTTGATGCGGTCGGCGGCATCGCGCGGGCGATCCGAGCCGGTGAAATCGATTTCGCCATTGCGGGTGGCGTCGAGTCCATGACGCGGGCACCGTTCGTGACCGGCAAGGCGAACGAGGCCTATCAGCGCGCGGTGGAGACTTACGACACCACCATCGGCTGGCGCTTCGTTAATCCGCTGATGAAAAAAATGTACGGCGTCGATTCGATGCCGGAAACCGGCGAGAACGTGGCGACGGATTATCAGATCTCGCGCGAGGATCAGGACGCTTTCGCGATCCGCTCGCAGCAGCGTGCCGGCAAGGCCATTGCGGCGGGTTACTTCGCCGAAGAAATCACGCCGATCACGATAGCTGGCAAGGCTGGCGCTGTGATCGTCGACAAGGACGAACACCCGCGACCAGAAACCACCCTCGAGAATCTCTCCAAGCTGAAGCCGGTCACGCGCCCTGACGGCACGGTGACCGCCGGAAACGCCTCGGGCGTCAACGATGGCGCGGCTGCTTTGATCCTCGCGTCGGAAGACGCCGTAAGGAAGCACGGCCTGACGCCGCGCGCGAAGTTGCTCGGTCATGCCTCCGCGGGTGTCGCTCCGCGCGTGATGGGCATGGGTCCGGTGCCGGCGGTGCGCAAGCTGCTGGAACGGCTCGGCCTCAAGATCGGTGACATCGATCTGATCGAGCTCAACGAAGCGTTTGCCTCGCAGGGTCTCGCGGTGCTGCGCCAGCTTGGCGTCAAGGAAGATTCCGATTTCGTCAACCCGCACGGCGGCGCGATTGCACTCGGCCATCCGCTCGGCATGAGCGGCGCACGGCTGGTGCTGACTGCCGTTCACGGTCTTGAAAAGCGCGGTGGCAAATATGCGCTGGCCACCATGTGCGTCGGCGTCGGGCAGGGCGCTGCGGCGGCTATCGAAAAGCTCAACTGATCTTCTTCTATATCTTACGAAATCGGGGAGCCTTGGCTCCCCGATTTGCGTTGGTGGCGAAGATTTCGATATCTGTCTGGATTGGCTAATCCATCACTGCGGCATGGTCGGCCGCCTGTGACTGCTTGCGCAGCGCGGCCTTGCTCGATCCGATCATCATCGCCAGCGGGATCGCGCACAGCGTCACGACCATGACCATCTGGTAGTCATGCGAGAAGGCGATGATCTGCGCCTGAACCTGAATCATGACATCCATGATTGCGCGTCCGGAATCCGTATTCATATTGATGATGCTCGCGACATCCGGCATCTGTAGTGCCTGATTAAACGGCGTGACGTGCTCGTTGAGGATGGCGTAGCTTTCCCGTCCACCCGAGGTCAGTTTGGCGATCACCACGGAAATGCCGATCGAGCTGGCGACGTTGCGCATCAGGGTCAGCATCGATGTACCGTCGGTGCGCAGCTCATTGGGCAGCGTCAGGAATGCAACCGTGCTGAGTGGCACGAACACCAGGCCAAGTCCGAAACCTTGCGCGACGCTGACGACGATGATGGTCGGTACGCCGGTCTGGTCGGTCCATTGGGTCATGAAGTACAGCGACACCGACATCAGTAGCATCCCGCTTGCGATCAGCGTGCGGGCCTCGATGTATTTCATCAACCGGCCAACCAGCATCATGGCCACGAACGTGCCGCCGCCGCGCGTTGCCAGCAACAGGCCGGCGGTCATGATCGGGTAGCCGATGACGTTTTGCAGGTAAGGTGAGGCCAGTGCCATCGTGCTGTAAAGCACGAGGCCCATCACGGCCATGAAGACGCAGCCGCTGATAAAGTTGCGATCCTTGAAAATGGCGAACTGGATGAAGGGCCGCTTCGTCGTGAACGAATGCGCGAAGAAGTAATAGAAGCCGACGATCGAAACAATCGCTTCCGCGACAATCTCGGGCGATTCCAGCCAGCCGAGTTGTTCGCCGCGATCGAGCGCGAGCTGCATCGAGCCGATGCCGATGGCAAGCGCGGCAAACCCGAACCAGTCGAAGCGAAGCTCAAGATTGGTTTTGGTCTCGTCCATGAAGGCCAGCAGGCCGAGCACGGTGACGATTCCGAACGGAAGGTTGACGAAGAACACCCAGTGCCAGGAATAGGTTTCGGTCAGCCAGGCACCTAACGATGGTCCCATGATCGGCCCGAGCATCACGCCCATGCCCCAGATCGACATTGCCTTGGCGCGTTCATGCAGTGCGTAGGAGTCGAGCATCACTGCTTGTGACAGCGGCACCAGTGCCGCGCCGAATACGCCTTGCAGCAGGCGGAACAGCACCATCTGCGTGATGTCCTGCGCAAGGCCGCACATCACCGAGGCCATGGTGAAGCCGGCGGCGCAAACGATAAACACTTTCTTGCGGCCGAAGCGATTGGCGATCCAGCCGACCGGCGCTGTCATGATTGCCGCCGCAACGATGTAGGACGTCAGCACCCAGTTGATCTGGTCCTGCGATGCCGAGAGGGTGCCTTGCATGTAAGGCAGCGCGACGTTGGCAATGGTGGTGTCGAGCGCCTGCATGATCGTCGCGGTCATCGCGCAGATCGTGACCATGTTGCGGCGAAATCCCGGGACCGCCGCCGTGGAGGTGGCGGCAGCGATCACCGGGTTTCCTCCTTCGCCGAGGCGGAGGAGAAGCCAAGCAGTCCGGCGAACGTCCGCTTGTGTCCGGTATCGACCCAGACAAAGGTGCTCATGCCGGCCTTGAGTTTCTGAACGGCCGCATCGCGGCTGTCGAAATAGATTCGAACCGGCACGCGCTGCACCACCTTGACGAAGTTGCCGGTCGAATTCTGCGGCGGCAGGATCGCAAATTGCGCGCCGGTGCCGGGGCTGAGTGAGCCGACGCTGCCTTTGAAGGTGTGATCCGGGAACGCATCGATCGACATGGTGACGGGCTGTCCCTTTGCCACGTAGGTCAGATCGGATTCCTTCAGGTTAGCATCGACCCAAGGGTGAGCATCGTCGATCACGCTGAACACCGGCGTGCCCGCAGCGACGAAGCGGCCGAGCTGAATGCTGTCGACCTGCGTCGCAGTGCCGTCGATCGGCGCGCGCAGCACGGTGTGATCGAGATTGCGCTGGGCCTGATCGAGGGCGGCCTTGGCCTGAAAGTACGGTGGAAACTGTTCCAGCGGCAGATCGGGGTTGCCGAGCAACTGGTTCTTAGAGCTGGAGAGTTGTTGTCGCAGGAGTTCGAGTTGGGCGCGGGCGACCACGAGATTTGTCGTGGAGGTGTCGAGATCGAGTTGCGATCCCGCCTGAGACTTGACCAGCGATGCCTTGCGTTCGACGTCGCGCTGCTTCAGGTCGACGCCCTGATTGGCCAGATCGAGCATCTGTCCGTAGATCTTCACGTTGTCGCGCAGATTGTTGAAGTTTGTCTTTGCAGTCTCAAGCGTCGCCTGAGCCTGCTGGAGCGCGAAGCGGAACGGCACCGGATCGATTTCGAACAGTTCGTCGCCGGCTTTGACCCTATCGCCTTCCTTGACGACGACCTTGTCGATCTTGCCGGAAATGTCCGGCGTGATCAGAACCTTTTGCGCGCCGACATAGGCGTCATCGGTGCTCGCATAGCGTCCACCGGACAGATAGAAAGCAACACCTGCAACCAGCGCAACGAGCGGCACGACAACCAGCAGAAGCGTGCGCCGCTTTTCCCGCGCCACCTGACCCCAACTTTTGCGCGAAGCTTCCGCCGCCGGCAAAGGCTTGTCTGTCAGTTTCTGTTCGGCGGGAAATTTGACGACCTGATCAGCCATAACGCGGCTCCTTGTTCTTTGCATCGCTGACGGCCTGAAGCGCGTCGCGCACGTTGTCCTTGATAGATTCGAGTTGGCCGACCAGCACATCGGCTTCGCCGGCGTTCAGATGATTCAGCGCAGTCTGCGTGATCTCGGCGCGCAGCTTGGCGAGCTGCGTCAGCATCGGCCGGGCAGCGGGACGCAGATAAAGACGGTTGGCTCTGCGGTCCTTCGGATCTTCACGGCGCTCGATGAGGTCGTTGTTGCAGAGCCGATCGATCAGCCGCGTCAGCGTGATCGGCTGCATTTCCATCATGTCGGCGAGTTCGGATTGCTTCAGGCCCTCGGTGCGCTCGAGCTTCGCCAGCACCGCCCATTGGGCGCGGGTGATGCCGTGACGCACCGCAAGCTTGTCGGCGTAGAGCCGCAGCATCCGCTGGGTCTCGAACAGCACGAACAGAAAATCGGTATTGCCCTCGGGCATCGCGGCGTCCTCGGCAAGCCTTGGTCATAAGCAAGCTTGGCTATAATAAGCTTGCTTATCGATTTCGGAAGCCGCAAGAATCGGAGACGAGCCATGCCGGTCTGCATGGATCGATAATTTATAAATTATTTCAGTAGCTTATCCGGCTAGGCCCATTC
>CALRLJ020000290.1:0-5041 GCA_943368635.1 Sediminibacterium ginsengisoli
GAAGGCCGACACGACGGTCTTGCGATAGGTTTGCAGCAACTCGTCCTGCCGGGCCTTCTGCAGGTCGAAGTTGGCCTGAATCCGTCCGGCGTCGAAGATCGGCTGGGTCAGTCCGGCCGCGACGTTGAAAAACGCCGATTGCGGCGTGAACAGCATCGCCAGTTGGGCGCTCTGGTAGCCGCCCTGTCCGGTCAACTGGATGCTCGGAAAGAACTGCGCCCGCGCGCTGCCGACATCGGCGGTGACCGAGGCCAGCTGATTTTCCTGACGCCGGATGTCGGGCCGCTGGGTCAGCAGGTCCGACGGGATGCCCGGCGTAACGCGCGGGATAGCAATGGCTCCCAGCGATCCGCCGGTCAGCCGCACACGCTCGGGCGGCCGCGCCACAAGCGTCGCGAGAATGTTGGCATTCTGCGCCAGCGCCTGCCGCAGCGGCGGCACCGATGCTTTCTGGTTGGCGAGAAGGCTTTCCTGCTGGGCCAGATCGAGGTCTGAGCCGGTTCCCGCATCGACGCGTGCCTTGATCGCATCATAGATCCGCTGCGCACTGGCGATATTGCGGGTAGCGGTATTGATGCGGTCCTGTGCCGCGACCACGTTGAAATAGGCATTGGCGACGCTGGCGAGTGTGGTCAGCGCCACCACGTCGCGATCGAAACGGTTGGCGTTGGCGGTTTCTTCCGCCGCCAGAAGCGCGTCGCGGTTCTTGCCCCAGAAATCGATTTCGTAACTCGCGTTGAGCGAGGCGGTGTGATTGGTGACTTCGCCGCGTCCGGTCAGCGGGGTCGCACTGGTGATCGTGCCGGTCGTGCTCGACGAGCGCGACCGCGATCCGGAGAAGCCGCCGGTGACGCTCGGCAGCAGCGCCGCGCCTGCCGTCTGAGCCATCGCATCCGCCTGCCGGATACGGGCGACGGCTGCGGCGATGTCGAGATTGACGGTCTGGGCCTCTTCCATCAGGACGGTCAGTTCCTGCGAACGGAAACCGCGCCACCAGTCCAGCGCCGGGGGCATGGTGTCGGCAGCACTTGTCGCCGATTTGTAGGCCGCCGGAACGTCCAGCGCCGGGTCCGGCAGGTCAGCCTTGAGGATGCAGCCGGTCGATGTTGCCGCCATAGCCAGCGCCGCGCAAAGCGCGAGCGCAGGCCTCGGAAACGCATCGCGTCTCAGATTGAGGGGCAGCTTCAACACCGGGGCAAACACTCTCCAGAACCAGCCAGAATCTCATACTACAGGGCCGTTCTGGCCGCGCACAGGGATGTTCCATCGCGCCCTGCAAGACAAGCGCAACCTGTGTTACTTCGGTGTCACGTCCGGAATTCGACTTAAGCCCGTAAATCAAGGGTCTTTAGCATTCCAAGGCCCGCGCGGCGGCGCGCCTTACCAACATTTCATGTCCGAATCGGCCTGCGTGGCAGGCGGAACCGGCATTGTTGTCCACACGCAAAGGGACATGAAACCTCGACAGCACACTCCCGTATCTCTGAGGCTGATTGATAACGGGGGTTGGAATGCGAGTCGCGATTATTGGAACGGGAATTGCCGGCAATGCCGCAGCATGGGCATTGTCGCAGCGATACCCGGTGACGGTGTATGAGCGCGAACTTCGCCCCGGCGGTCACAGTCATACGGTCTCGGTCGATTATGACGGAACGCCGGTTGCCGTGGACACCGGATTCATCGTCTACAACGAACTGAACTACCCCGGCTTCACCGCGATGCTGGCTCACCTCGGCGTGGAGACGGTGGAGAGCTGCATGAGTTTCGCGGTCACCGCCGACGCGGGCCGCTTTGAGTGGAAGGGCGGCGGCGATACATGGGCGGAGACGGCCAAAGGCCTGTTCGCGCAACCAAGCAACCTGCTCTCGCCGTCCTATCTCTGGATGATGCGCGACATTCTTTCCTTCAACGAGACCAGCGTGAAGGATCAAGCTGACGGCACGCTGAAAGGTCTGTCGCTCGGCGCCTACTTCAAGCTGCGCGGCTTCGCGCCGCGCCTGCTGTCGGATTATTTAGCACCGATGGGAGCCGCGATCTGGTCGGCGCCGGCCGACCGTATTCTGGATTTCCCGGCGGAAAACTTCGTCGCGTTTTTCAACAATCATCGGCTGCTGCAATACGACCGTCCGAAATGGCGCTCGATCAAGGGCGGCAGCCAGACCTATGTCGACAAACTCACGGCATCGTTCCGCGACCGCCTGCGTCTCGGCTGCGCTGTGACCTCGATCCAGCGCACCGCGCATGGGGTCGTCGTGAAAGACAGCCTCGGACACACCGACACCTACGACCATGTGGTGATTGCATCTCATAGCGATCAGGCGCTGGGGATGCTCACCGATGCAGATGAAAACGAACGCAGCGTACTCGGCGACATTCGCTATGCGCCCAACACGGTTTATCTGCACCGCGACCCGCGACTGATGCCGAAGCGCAAGAACGCATGGGCGTCGTGGAATTTCCTGCGCTGGAAGCGCGAAGGCGCGCCGGTCAACGATGTCGCCGTCACCTACTGGATGAATCCGCTTCAGGGCCTCGACAACGAACGGCCCTTGTTCGTCAGCCTGAACCCGCCGGTCGCTCCCGATCCGGCGCTGACATTCAACCGCTTCCTGTGCGACCATCCGCAATACGATACGGCGGCTTTCGCGGCGCAGAAGCGGTTGCCGGAGATTCAGGGCAAACGTCACACCTGGTTCTGCGGCGCATGGACCGGTTACGGGTTCCACGAAGACGGGCTGCGCTCCGGCCTTGCGGTCGCCGAAGCCCTCGGGGCAACGGTCCCGTGGCGCGAGCCGCCAGAAGAACTCGCACAGGCAGCGGAGTAATCGCCTTGCCGGACAAGAGGACCAGCGCGCAGACGATGGACGAGGCAGCGGCGCTGTATCTCGGCGACGTCATGCATGCCCGGCTGAAACCGACAGGCCATCGGTTCAGCTACAAGGTCATGAGTCTGCTGATCGACCTCGACCGGCTGGACGAAGCCGACAAGCAGTCGCGCCTGTTCGGCGTCAACCGCGCAGCGCTCTACAGCTTTCATGAATCCGATCACGGCGACCGCGACGGCTCGTCGCTGCGCGCCTACGTTCAGCGCAGCGCGGCCCAGCACGGCATCGACCTGACCGGCGGCAAGGTTGAGTTGCTGTGCTATCCGCGCCTGCTCGGCTACACCTTCAATCCGCTGTCGGTCTACTTCTGCAGCCGCGCCGACGGCACGCTGGCGATACTGATCTACGAGGTTCGCAACACCTTCGGCGACATCCACTCCTATGCGTTGCCTGTCGCACCGGGCGAACTCAGCGACGCCGGCGTCCGGCAGGAGCAGGACAAGCTGTTTTACGTCTCGCCCTTCCTCGACATGGCGATGCGCTATCATTTCCGGGTCACGCCGCCGGACGATTGCGTCAAATTGCGCATTCTGGAATCCGATTCCGAAGGGCCTATTCTGGCAGCAACATTCAACGGCAAGCGGCGGCGGCTGACCTCGGCGGCGCTTGCGCGGACTTTTTTTGCACTGCCGCTGGTGACGTTCAAAATCATGGCGGCGATACATTGGGAGGCCTTGCGTCTTTGGGGAAAGGGCGCAAGAATTGTGGCAAGACCAACAGAGAAGGATGGTTCGGCGGCACAACGGCCGGCACACGCGAGCAGAAGATTTGGACGCAGGGCCACATCACACTGATGGAATTGCGCGATGTCTGACCTGATTATTACCCCCGACGTTGTCCTGACCCCCGACAATGTCGAGGAGGTTCTGCCGGACGTGCCGCGACTGGTGCGGTTCGCCTTCAATTTCGCATCGAAACTCCGCCGCGGCACCCTCGATGTGACCCTGCCCGACGGACGAATCGTGCGCTGCGGCGGGCTGGAGCCCGGACCTGCCGCGCAGATGACCATCCATAATTACGGGTTTGCATGGCGGCTTGCGCGCGGCGGCGACATCGGCATTGCCGAGGCCTATCTGCGCCGGGAATGGGACACGCCGAACCTGACCCAGTTTCTCTACATTTTCTGCCTCAACCACGACCTGATCCAGGCGATGCTCGGCAACAACCCGGTTGCGCGGTTCGTGCAGCTTGTCCGGCACTGGTTCAACCGCAACACCAAGCGTCAGGCCCGCCGCAACATCTACGCGCATTACGACATCGGCAATTCGTTCTACTCGGCGTGGCTCGATCCGAGCATGACCTATTCGTCCGCGCTGTATGAGGACGGCACCCTCGACCTCACGGCAGCCCAGCACAACAAGTACAGGCGCCTTGCCGAGGCGATCAATCTGCAACCCGGACAGAAGGTGCTCGAGATCGGCTGCGGCTGGGGCGGGTTCGCCGAATATGTCGGCAAGAATTACGACGCCCAGGTTGTCGGGCTGACCATCAGCACCGAGCAGCGCGACTTCGCGCAGAAGCGAATCCAGGCGGCGGGTTTGAACGACAAGGTCGAAATCAGATTCCAGGATTACCGCGACGAGCGCGGACAGTATGACCGGATCGCCTCCATCGAAATGATCGAGGCGGTCGGCGAGGAATTCTGGCCGCAGTACTTCACCCAGCTGCGCGACCGCCTCGCGCCGGGTGGCCTTGCCGGTATTCAGACCATCACCATTCAGGACAAGTTCTTCCACGCCTACCGCCGCGAGGTCGACTTCATCCAGCGTTACGTTTTTCCGGGCGGCATGCTGCCTTCGCCGCAGGTGCTGAAATCGCTCGGCGAGAAATTCGGCGTCCCTGTGATCCGCGAGCGCATTTTCGGGGAGGATTATGCCAAGACGCTTGCGACATGGAGAGACAACTTCCGCGCGGCGTGGCCGAACCTGATGCCTCTGGGATTCGACGAGCGCTTCCGGCGGCTGTGGGAATACTACCTCGCCTATTGCGAAGCCGGATTTCTCTCCGGGAACATCGATGTACGTCAGGTCGTGTTCGCGAAATCGGGCTGAGGCAGGACATAGTTCTCCTGCATGGGCCGCCCTTGTCGGAACGGCGGGCGGCCTTTACGTTGAAAGGCTGGCACCCCTCCTTTGCCTCCTGACACATGCCTCCTG
>CALRLJ020000291.1:0-5030 GCA_943368635.1 Sediminibacterium ginsengisoli
CGTCAACCGGGACCGCCCCGAGCATCTCGAAGCGATCATGTCTCCCAGCATCGTGCCAAGCGACAGCTAAGCGCCGCGGGTCTGGATACCGGGCGCGCGCTATAAGCCGCGCCAAGATTTCTCCGGCAATGTCGAGATATATGGCGCGCGAGCCGATGCCCGGTTACGCCGCGATCCGCCGGTCGTCATAGGCATAGCGGCCGGCATCGTAATTCTCGACCACGTCTGCGTAGCTTTCAATCGGCGCATACTCAGCCGGTGCGTATTCGCGCGAAGCGTATTCAGGCGATGCATAATCCACCGGCATATCATCTTCGACGGGATATTCGTCGGCGACAGCATATTCGTCAGCCGCATCGTAATCCTGATGCTCCGAATATCCGGCCTGCACATCATAGTCATCGTAGACGGCAACGTGTTCGGTTGCTGCATGCGCGCTCAACGTGCCGATGAAGTCCTCGGCGGCAAGATCGTCGCAGAACAGACGGGCTTCTTCCCGCGCTGATTCCATCGCAAAGCGCCGCAGCAGGATCAGCAGCGGCTCCGACACCGTCTCCGATGTCTCGCACTGGGTCAGCACACGCTCGACCATGCGGCGGCGAAGGCGCGTGGCGCCCGCGACCGTTCCGATGAAACCGATTTCGTTGGAGGCTTCGAGTGCCGCGCGGAATGCGCGATAGGTCGATTCCGGCAAGCCGGCTTTCGCAAGCAGCGCGTTCAGGCTGGCGCCGCCGCGATCATGAACGATGGCAGCCACGCGGCTGCGCGGCAGGCTGGACAATTCGACCAGCGATTCCTCGAACAGCTCGGTGTTGCCCGACAGCAATGCGCGCAGGATCAGCCCCGCATTGAGCTGGCCGATGGAGCGCAAGTGTCCGACGAGTGCGGTCATGTCCGCGCCGCGCGTCTGGGCTGCGATGTTGACGGTGGAACGCTCCATCGCCTCACCGGCGATGCGCCGGGCGCGATCCGGGTTCAGCCAATCACGCGCGGTCACGAACTGCGTCAGCGTATCTGATAACTTTTGCGCCAGCGCGAGTCGAATGGTTGCGGGCAACTCTTCCAGAGCGAGCAGCGACTCGCGGATCGCGGCCAGATGGCCGTGACGGTCGGCGATGCGCGCCAGCGAGAACGCGGCGAGCTGCGCTGCGCGATTTTCGATCAGTTCCAGCGTCGATGACGCACAACCGACTTCGGCGATCGCGGCACAGACCGACGGTGGCAGGTCGAAGCGCCGTGCGATGGCGCATTGCGTCTCGGCGTTTCCGGTCGCGACCATGTCCACCAGATCTGAATCGAGCAGCAGCGGCGAATGTTCGAGGATGGGGACTGCGACCGACGCCTGATCGACGGCAAGGGCCGCAACGATTGCGGACGGTGCATCCATCGCGTGGGCGAAAACCTCCGCCATGGCCTGCCGGACCAGCGGCGAGGCATCGTCGAGAAGCATCAGCAACGCGCCTTCGGCGGCTGCACGATCGTCCTCGGACAAATCGGAAATGAGCCAGGCGCGGGCCAGACACCGCGTCGCCTCTGCGCGCTCCCCTGGAGGAGCCGTGCGAACCCAACTAATAAACTGCCGAACGATCATGGGTGTTCCGGCTTACGCAACATGCCAAGGCACCGCGACGCGATGCCACTGTCAGAAAACGTAAACCATGACACTTAAGAAAACGTTCACCATAAACGGCTGCGTTTATTGAGGTTTTGTTAACTTCGAAAAACCGGCGCCAGCTCAACGGCCCGCGATGCTGCGGATCAATGTGGCGATGGCGGCTCGATAATGTCCGGCATCTTCGCCAGCATCGATCGCCAGTGCGGCGCGGTCGAAAGCGGCCGAGAGCAGATCGGCCAACGCTGCAAGCGATGCAGCGGGCGGCGCATTTCGCTTGCCCATCACAGCGTGTAGTCCGTTGCGCAGCGTGCGCGCCGCATTCTCCTCATCGAGTTTTTTCATCTCCACTGGACCCAGAACCGACGGGCCTTCGATCAGCAGCAATCGCGTCCGCCCCGGCACGCGCATGGCATCGAGATAAGCGGAACTGCCGGCGAGCAAGGCGTCGATGGGCTGCATCACGGCCGGTGCATTCCGTTCGATAGCGTCAGCCACCGCGAGCGCCTCGTCGGTCACCACCGCCCTGAACAGCGCACGCTTGTCTTCGAAATGGTGATAGAGCGCGCCGCGCGTGATGCCAGCGGCCGCGACAATCTCCGGTGTCGAGGTCTCGCCGTACCCCTTCTCGATAAACAGCCGCCGGGCCGCCTGCGTGAGGGCAGACCGGGTCTTTTCGGTCCGGTCACGGTTTGAGCGCGGCAAGTCTTTGGCGCTGGAATCATCTTGCATACATACAGCCTGTATGTTATTTGCCAATAAACATACAGACTGTATGTCAATTGGCAAGGGATGACCATCATGAAAATCACCAGCTACTACCCCGTCATCATGACCCGCGATGTCTCCGCCACCGCGGATTTCTACACAGCGCATTTCGGCTTCGAGGAAGCGTTCCGGAGCGACTGGTACATCCACCTGCGCTCTACGGCCGACGCCAGCGTCAATCTCGCAGTTCTGGACGGCAGCCATGAGACCATTCCGGAGATTGGCCGCGGCCGGGTGTCGGGACTGCTGCTGAACTTCGAAGTCGAGGATCCGGATGACGTCTACGCCAAGGCCAAGGCAGCGGGTCTGCCGATCCTGATCCCGCTGCGCGACGAGGCGTTCGGGCAGCGCCACTTCATTACATCGGACCCCAACGGCGTCCTGATCGATGTCATCAAGCCGATCCCGCCGAGCGCGGAATTCGCGGAACTTTATGCAAAGGATTCACTGCCATCGTGAGTCGCATCAAGGAGATACGTTTCAAGGCTGACTCAAAACCTCAGCCCTGAAACGCGCTCCAGAACATCGACAAACCGGCGGCCAGCATCAGCCCGTCCATCAAGAGACGAAACGAGTCGGGATCGAGCCGCATCACAAAACGCTTGGAGATGAACGCGCCAGCAAACAACGACGAACCCGCGATCAGTCCCTTCAGCACGATGTCGAGCGGCAATGCATCGAAGCGCCTGAACGTGATGGCCTTGCTGATATAGACCGCAAGCGAACCTGCCGCTTCGGTTCCGAGCAGCGCGCCTTTGACGAGGCCGTAGGACATGAAAATCGGCACCGTCATCGGCCCGGTCGATGCAACGACGCCGGTGAGATAACCAGCCACGGCACCAACGATGGCGAGCGCCCACAGTGGCAGCGTAAAATTGCGCGCCGCCATCCAGCGCCGGAACGGAATCATCGCAATAAGGAACACGCCGATGGCGATGTCCACGATGCCCGACGGCAGCACCAGCAACGTCCGCGCGCCGAGCGCCGCAGCGGGCACACCGGGGATCGCGTAAGCGGCAACAGCCCGCCAGTCGACCTCCCGCCACCAGGCAATGATCCGCGAGAGATTCGCCATGATTGCGGCGATGGCCATGATCGGCACAGCCTGCTTCGGGCCGAATGCGTAGGCGAGCACCGGCAGCAACATGATCGACGATCCGGTGCCGACGATGCCGCTGAGAATGCCTGCGACGAGGCCAACCATGAGGATGAAGGCGTAGATCAACGGAGCGGTCTCACAGAGCGGGAGCCGACGTTATTTCAAACCGGAATGAGTCGCTTGCCGATAAACCACAGCCCTGCGGGGATTGGCTCAGTTATCCGCTGAACACGCCGGTCGAGTCGCTGAACAATCCGAGGCCCTGCGGAGCGTCGGTTCTGGCGGTGCCGCCCGCCGGCAGCGGCGTGGTCAGCGATGTCTTGTTGCCCCACAGTTCGCGCACGGCGCTGGACACAGGCTCCGGACGGTCGCCGGTCTGATACAACGAACGGAAAACCGGCTGGGCCGGGGTTTGCAGCGACGCAACCTGCGCCGGCGCATCGGCCGGAGTGCGAGCCTGCGGGAAACTCGACAGATAGGCGGCGTTATCGATCGGCGCAGAAGCCGACGCTGTGCGCGAGCCGGGTGTCACGCCGGCGGACGCCATCGCCGTGCGCGCCGTCTGGGAATTCGCCGCAGCATCGTAGCGCGACGTCAGCACCGAATAGACCTGCGACACGCTGCGCGCGCTGCCATCGCGGTTGTAGAAGATCGAGCGGTTGGCGGATGCCGCGCTCGGAAACAGCGCGGGACCGGAAACGCCCGGACTCTCCTCGGCCTTCGAAATCAATTTGGAGGCGCCGCTCACACCCATGAAATGGGCCATGTAGAGTTCGCTGTCGGTCGGGCGGCGGCCGATCATGCCGGTCAGCTTGAAACTGTTGGATTGCGTCAGCACGCCGGCCATGGCCGCGTTGACGGCAGGGTCGTCGCGCAGCTTGAGAATTTCATCGCGGGTGGATGAATCGCTGACCGAATATCGGCCCGACGAAGACTTCGAAATCGCGTCGGCGTATTTGCCGAAACCAAAGGCGGCCCCCGCTTCTTTCACGGTGCCGAGCCAAGTCTGCTCGATGAACTGATAGAGACCCCGCGCCGACGACGTCGAGGCCTGCGCCTTGGGATTGAGGTTGGATTCGATCTTCGCCGCCGAGATCAGATACTCGAAGCTGGCGCCGGTCGCACCGGCAGCATTCTTGATCGCGCCCGCGATTTGCGCGCGCGCGGAATCCAGCCCTGCACCGATGGTTGTTGAATCGACGGCCATATTTGGTGCCCGCTCCCCAGGAACCTAAACCAGCGTGCCGCATTTATGGTTAATAATGGGTTAACATCCCGTCGACTCGCAGGTTTACGCCCTGCATGTAGCTGCCATGCGGCACTGACATGCCCGAAGGTCTGCGCTTTGCTTTGTACAAGGCATGATCAACGCATTCGCCACGACAGACACCACCTGGACGTTCTTCGGATTGCTGATCGCTCTGCTGATTACGTCGATTGCCCTTTTCTGGAGCATCGAGGATCAGCGGACCGCCAAGCGTCGGCTCACGAAGGACTGATGCCAGTCAGGCGTCCTGCCCCGCCCGCATCTAGCGATAAACCTTCGCCGGA
>CALRLJ020000292.1:0-5025 GCA_943368635.1 Sediminibacterium ginsengisoli
GGCAAGACGATCTACTACAGCCTCGCCAACGACGACGTGCGCCGGGTGATCTCGGTGGTTTACGATATTTTCTGCGCGCCCATGGAGGCCGCGGACAAGAAATAACCTGCCGTAACGGCAGGCGGACGCAACGCGGCCCGCAAGGCTGACGTCGCGCCGATCCGGGAGAACGCCATGCAGAATATGTCTGCCTGGATGCAAGCACTCGGCGGCCTTGCCATCGGCGCGGCGGCGGGCTTTGCCGTGCGTCATGCACGTCTGTGCACGTTCGGCGCCATCGAGGATGCGTTGATGGGCGGCGACAGCCGGCGGCTGCGTGTGTTCGGGCTGGCGCTCGGCATCGCGATCCTCGGAACGCAGGCTCTCATCGTCGCGGGCGCTCTCGATCCGGAACTGGTGACCTACACGCCACCCGCTTTGCCGCTGGTTGCGATCCTCATCGGCAGCGTGGTGTTCGGTGTCGGCATGGCGATGGTCGGCACCTGCGGCTTCGGCTCGCTGGTGCGGCTCGGTACCGGCGATCTGCGCAGCCTCGTCGTGGTTCTGGTGCTGGGTGCAGCAGCCTATGCCACGCTGCGCGGCATCCTCGCCGGCTTCCGCATCGACGTTCTGGAACCCCTTTCGCTCACCATGCCAGACGGCACACGCGCCGACATCGCATCGCTGTCGTCCCGGTTTCTCGGCATCGACACACGCATCGCGATCGCGGCGGTCGCAGGCGCCACACTGTGCTGGCTCGGCTTAAACGATCCACGGCTGAGACGCGCACCACGGCTGGTCTCGGCGGGAATTACACTCGGTATCCTGATCGTTGCCGGATGGATTGTGACAGTGTCCTTCGTGGACGAATTTGCCGGTCCCGCGCGTCCGCAAAGCCTGACCTTTGTATCGACCATCGGCAAGGCGCTTTACGCGGGCTTGCTGAACGTCACAAATTTCGTGGATTTCGGTGTCGCCAGCGTCTTCGGCGTGATCGCGGGATCGTGGCTCGCCGCATGGCGCGCAGCGGAATTGCGCTGGGAAGCGTTCGACGACGATCACGAGATGCGGCGTCACCTCGGCGGCGGCATCCTGATGGGCGTGGGCGGCATCCTTGCCGGCGGCTGCACAATCGGTCAGGGGCTGACAGCGGGATCGATGCTGGCGCTGTCCGCGCCGCTGGCCATCGGCGGCATGGTCGTCGGCGCGCGGCTCGGCATCGCCATCCTGGTCGACGGCTCACCGCGCGATATTATTCAGCGTCGCTGGGCAAACTTGATCGGCAAAAGCGGCCCTGCGGAATAATCGCGATCACGGCCGCAGATAGGTCCAGCCCTTTTCCTGCAACTCGATCAGCCGGACGGCGCCGGACGGCACAAGCTCTGCCTGTGAAACGAGGCTGATGGCTTTGCCCTCGCGCTTTTCCATGCCCTGTTTGGTGTTGTTGCACGCCATGAACTTGACGCTGGAAGGGAAACTCGCGTCGATGGTCTGCTTGATCCGGTCCTGAACCGGCGAGGTATCGGCTCGCAACATATTCAAGCCTGGGCCGTATGTAACGATCTCGATCTGAACCGTTTCGCCCTGCGACTTGTATTGCTCCATGATGTTGTTGGCGTTGTTGAGCGCCAGATTCATCACTGCAGGATCGTTCTGATCGACCTGAATGGAGACGCGATGCTCCTTTTTATCGGCGGCGGCACCGGGCGACGCCATAAAAGCCAGCATCAGAACCGCTGCAATTGCATTGCATAATAAACGCATCCGACATCTCCATATCAGGGACGAACGACGGTATAGCCGCTTTCACTCAAGGTCAGCAAATGTCCGACGCCGACCTTAACCTCGATGGCGCGTGGATTGATCGTGGGCCGCTTCCCAGTCTCGCGTTCGACGGTGTCGAGCGTGTTGCCGCAAACGTCGAAGCGGACCCCCTGCGTCACCAGACTGTCCACCAGTTGCCGGTTCTCATTGGTATCGCGCAGCAGATCGATTCCGGGTCCGAACGTCACCACCTCGATCGCAATCTTGTCCTGCCCATAAGCCTTCTGGAGATTGCTCGCAACGCTCAGAACCAGCCGTTCCTTCTTCGGATCGGAGTCGGACAGTTGCAGCGCAATGAAGTGCTCCGCGAAAGGTTTGTCCGCAGGCGGCTGCACCTTGACCTTCGTCTGAGCGGCAGCCGGTTGCAAACCCGCTGAAACCAGCACAGCGAGCGCGGCTGAGTAAATAAAGTCACGGCGATTCATAGTGGCTTGCCTCTTCCGGCCGACATTGCGGCCGGAGGATGCCGGAGCGACTTCAAGACGACAAGGTATTTGCTGCAAACATTCCGGTGAACGCCCGAAACCGGGCGTCGCCGTTAGCGCGTTGCCAGCGCCGGAATGACGACCGCACCGCGAATGCCGAGCGCTGCGCCCGACAGGATACCGGCAACGGCGATGAACGACGGCATTCCCAGCGTGGACAGACCGGTCAGTCCTTGCCCGATCGAACAGCCATAAGCCATCGCGCCGCCAATGCCCATCAATGCCGCGCCGGAGATCGAGCGCACCATGTGGTTCGGCGATGTGTAGCCCTCAAGCTTGAAGCGTCCGGTCGCAACCGCCGTCACGAGGCTGCCGGTGAGCACGCCCGCAACAAGCGCGATGCCGAAATTCAGCGTCAGGCCGGTGGAGAGCATCGTGTACTGCAACGAATCGGCAATCGGCGAGACGAAGGAAAGCGACGTCACGGGAATCGGATTGAAGTCGTCGGCGCCAAACCAGCCGGTGGTGAGCCAGCCTGCGGTCACCAGAAGACCGACGGCAACGCCGGCTGCAATCTGACCATAGGCGCGGCGGAACTGACCGTCAGCGAACGCGAAGATCAGCAGTGCGCCGCTTGCGATCATCGTCACAACGATGCGGGCAGCCGACTCGTCAATGCCCATGGTCGCGAGCAGCGACGGAGCGGAAACAGCAACTGGCGTGATTTGCGTCGCCTGCAAGACAGCAAGACGTGCCGGCGCGATCAGACCCTTCAGGGTCATCTGCGCGGCGATGCCGATAATGGCGATCACCACCAGCGACCGGAGATTGCCCTTGCCGAGCAGGACCAGCGCGCGCGAAGCGCAGCCATTGGAGAGAACCATTCCGAAGCCGAACAACACACCGCCCGCGAAAATCAGCGGCGCGGAGAAAGAAGGCTGCAGGTAAATCGACTTGGCTATATCGACGAGGCCCACGCCGGCGACGAACTGCGTTCCGACGATTGCAACCGAGAGCGCCACCGCGTAGCTGCGAATCTTGCGGCCATCGTTCGCAGTCCACCAATCCCGCAGGCTGCTCATCAGGCAAAAGCCGCTGAGAAGACCGACAACGCCAAAGGCGAGGCCAATCGCAAAACCAGCAGAAACCGGGATACCGGGCATGACGGAGTTTCCTTGAGCTCAATCGATCACGTCTGAAAATCCACCAACATGTATGCGCCCGGCCGTATGGGGTCTATATCGTTGAAAAACTAAGGATATTCTTGCCTCTGCGGTGAAAAATGGAGAGAGTCTTCCTATTCTGGGAGGCGACAGGCGGAAATCCTTCTCCTGCGCGCCGGCAGAAAATCCGGCTCCTGACGGCACTCTCTATATTCCTGCCTTACAGACGATCTATTCTGGACCCATGAGACCAAACGCCTCCCTTCCCGCCCCCCGCTAAATCCCCAGAGACCGTATGAACCCAGTTAAAGCCCTTACGACTCACGGCCAGGCCATCTGGCTCGACTTCCTTGCGCGCGGCTTCATCGCCAATGGCGGCCTCAAGGCGCTGGTCGATAGCGATGGCGTGCGCGGCGTCACGTCCAACCCATCGATTTTCGAGAAGGCGATTGGCGGAAGCGATGAATACGATGGTGCCGTCTCGACACTTCTGAAAGAGCGCGACCGGCCGGTGGGCGATCTCTATGAAGCTCTTGCCGTGGAAGACATTCAGCGCGCGGCAGACGCGTTGCACTCGGTCTATGACCAGCTTCAAGGTGCCGATGGCTATGTCAGCCTCGAGGTCTCGCCGTATCTCGCGCGCGACACCGAAGGCACGATTGCCGAGGCACAGCGGCTCTGGAAAGACGTCGGTCGCGACAATTTGATGGTGAAGGTGCCGGGAACACGCGAGGGCGTGCCGGCGATCCGTGCTCTGATCTCACAGGGCATCAGCATCAACGTCACGCTGTTGTTCTCACAGAGAATGTACGCGGAAGTGCTTGAAGCCTACATCTCCGGCCTCGAAACCTTCGTCGCGGGTGGCGGCGATCCGAAGCGCATCGCCAGCGTTGCCAGCTTCTTCATCAGCCGGATCGATGTCGCGGTCGACAATCAGCTCGACGGCAAGATTGCAGGTTCAAGCGGCGATCAAAAAGCCAAACTGGAAGCACTGAAGGGCAAAGTCGCCATTGCCAACGCCAAGCTCGCATATCAGCATTACCTGAAGGTGATCGGCAGCGATCGCTGGAAAAAGCTCGCAGCGAAGGGCGCGCAGGTCCAGCGTCTGCTGTGGGCCTCGACCGGCACCAAGAACAAGGCTTACAGCGACGTCCTCTACATCGAGGAACTGATCGGCCGCGATACCGTGAACACGGTGCCTCCCGCGACCCTCGATGCGTTCCGCGATCACGGTAAGCCACGCGACAGTCTTGAAGAAAACATTGCAGACGCCGAGCGCGTGCTTGCCGATCTGGCAAAAGCTGGCATCTCGCTCGATACAATTACCGAGGTGCTGGTCGACGATGGCGTCCAGTTGTTCGCCGAAGCCGCCGACAAGCTGCTCGGTGCAGTCGCACAAAAGCGCACCATGATCCTTGGTTCGCGGATCGATACGCAGATCATCAGACTCACGCCCGCAATCGAGAAAGATACCAAGGCGCTGTCGGAGCAATGGCGTGCGAACGGGACCATCCGCGCCCTGTGGCAGCGCGATGCATCGGTCTGGACAAGCGCTGACGAAAGCAAATGGCTTGGATGGCTCGATGTCGTCGCGCAGGAGCAGATCAAAGCCGAGCGCTATGTCGCGTTTTCGG
>CALRLJ020000293.1:0-5001 GCA_943368635.1 Sediminibacterium ginsengisoli
CACCACCTTCGATCTCGAAATGATGGAAGCCACGGGAAGCTGCGCCGGCATCGAAAACTATTCGCGCTATCTTACCGGCCGCAAGCCGGGCGAGCCGCCGCCGACATTGTTTGAGTATGTGCCGGACAACGCGCTGGTGTTCGCCGACGAAAGCCATGTCACCGTCCCCCAAATCGGCGGCATGTTCAAAGGCGACTTCCGCCGCAAGGCGACGCTGGCGGAATACGGTTTCCGCCTGCCCTCCTGCATGGATAACCGCCCGCTGCGCTTTGAAGAGTGGGACATGATGCGCCCGCAATCGGTCGCGGTCTCCGCGACGCCGGGCGGCTGGGAGTTGAACGAAAGCGGCGGCGTGTTCGTCGAGCAGGTCATTCGCCCGACCGGGCTGATCGATCCGCCGGTCAACATCCGCCCCGCGCGTACCCAGGTCGACGATCTTGTGGGCGAGGTCCGCGCCACCGCGCAGGCGGGCTATCGCTCGCTGATTACTGTGCTGACCAAGCGGATGGCAGAAGACTTGACCGAATACCTGCATGAGCAGGGCATCCGGGTGCGCTACATGCATAGCGACATCGATACCATCGAGCGCATCGAGATTATTCGCGATTTACGATTGGGCGCATTCGACGCGCTGGTCGGCATCAACCTGCTGCGCGAAGGCCTCGACATTCCGGAATGCGCGCTGGTCGCCATTCTGGACGCCGACAAGGAAGGTTTTCTGCGTTCCGAGACGTCGCTGATCCAGACCATCGGACGCGCCGCGCGTAACGTGGACGGCAAGGTCATTCTTTATGCCGACCAGATCACCGGTTCGATGGAGCGCGCCATCGCCGAAACCGACCGCCGCCGCGAAAAGCAGGTCGAATACAATACGCTGCATGGTATTACGCCGGAGAGCATCAAGCGTGACATCGGCGACATTCTCGGCAGCGTCTACGAGCGCGACCATGTGCTGGTGGAAATCGGCGACGGCGGCATGGCCGATGACGCGGTGGCTATCGGTCACAACTTCGAGGCCGTGCTGGCCGATCTCGAAACGCGGATGCGTGAAGCCGCTGCGGATTTGAACTTCGAGGAAGCCGCGCGGCTGCGCGACGAGGTGAAACGCCTGCGCGCCACAGAACTCGCGGTGGTGGACGATCCGACCATCAAGCAGCGCGGCGTTCAGGCCAAGGCCGGTGCCTATGCGGGCCGTAAGAAATACGGCGACGCAGCCAATCTGCCTGCGCAACTCGACAAGGCCGCCGCGAAGATGAAATCACGCGCGCGCAAGCCGACACTCGACGAGATGGGGCCGGGCATGGAAAGCAGAATCTTCCAGCCGACCGACTCCCGCCAGTCCGGCCCGGAATTTTCTGGCCGCTCTACGGGTGGGGCGCCGGGCAAGCGCGGCGGGTGGAAGAAGCGGTAGCGCTGAATTGCCATCCCCCCTCGCATCCTGCTACGTCACATTCAGATTTTCCGTATGTGACCTTGAGGACTGAACAATGGCCGACGCCGATCTGGATGCGCTCATCCGCCAGCTTGCGAAGCAGCAGACCAAGGCTCTGACCGCTGCGGTGAAGAAGCGGCGGGACCGCACCGTTGCCCTCGCCGCCAAGGCGAAGGACGCCGAGACGAAGCAGCGTCACCGCCAGCTTGCGAAAGACATTCTTGAGATCGGCACAGCGACGGTGAAGCGGTTGCAGATGTCGGCTGACAACGCCGCCTACAGCTATTCCCGGTCGATCCGGCAGGCGGTTGAAGCAGCCGCGGCGAAGAAGGTCGTCGCGAAGAAGAAGGCAGACGCATCCGCCAAGCCGATGAAGACAACGGCCACGAAGAAGACGGCTGGAAAAGCCAAGGGCTGATCGGCCATCCACCTCCCGTCCGGTGAGAAGCTATGCCTCCGGCCGGCGCGCAGATGCACTCCGCTTAACGTGCGTCGACCGCCTTGCCGGCAGACTCGGCAGGCTGGCCGTTGGCCGCCAGAATGGCGCGCAGATCGCGGATCGGCGGGAACACTTCAACGTTCCAGTCCGAACCCTGTGCGTCGTGCGCACGCTGCTCCATTTCGACGATTTCGCGGTCCTCGGCGAAAATACGTTCGGTGAACCAGACCAGCGCGGGCCACGCGATGTCGAGCAGACCCGGAATTTTCGGACGGCGCACCGATAGCAAGCCAAACGTGCGGTTGAACTTCTGCTCCGCGTCCACCGGCGTATAAGCGATCCACAGATGCATCACCGGCTCGTCGCCGGACGTCC
This sequence comes from Sediminibacterium ginsengisoli, assembly GCA_943368635.1. Classification (GTDB taxonomy): domain Bacteria; phylum Pseudomonadota; class Alphaproteobacteria; order Rhizobiales; family Xanthobacteraceae; genus Afipia. Next base: position 2,247 of record CALRLJ020000293.1, read on the forward strand.
AGATTCGCAATGTCTGGTACGGATATTCGGTGCGAATTGTCATCAGATCCTGGCTGACGCGCGAGGCGCCGCGACGGCTGCTCAGGATCAGCGCCTCGCCGAGCGGCTGACTGCCTTCGGTGCGCGCGAAGCTGTAATCGACCTCGATCCAGTCGTCGCCCTTGCGACGGCCGAGATAGCGCGGCGCGATCTTGCCCATTTGCCGGCGATGCAGGAACTGATGGTTCATGTCCATCAGGTTCTCGTGCATGAACGTATAATGACAGCGAACCTGTTTGCCGAAGCGGCGGGTCTTGAACGCCTTGTCATGCGCCGAACCGAGCGGGCCAAGATCGGTCATGGCTTTGAGATCGCCGGGCCAGATCAGGATCAGTCCATCCTGCTCGCGGCAGGGATAGGCGCGAACGCCGTTCGGCAATTTGTCCTTGCCCAGATACGGCACGTCGATGCATTTGCCCGACGCATCGTAAGTCCAGCCGTGATAGCAGCAGCGCACCGCGCAGCCTTCGACGACGCCCTTGGAGAGCGGCACCTGCCGGTGGGCGCAACGATCCTCCAGCGCGAACACCGCGCCTCCCTCCTTGGGCCGCACCAGCACGATGGGCTCGCCGGCGAACTGCGCCGCATAGGTCTTGCCGGGCTTGACTTCGTGCGACCACGCCATCGGATACCAGTGATCCGGATGAGAACCGATGCGACGAAGATCGACCTTGGGATGTTCTGAGGTTTCGCGGGCAGGCAAATCGAGAGTGTCGGACATAGGCCCCCTTGCGCAGATGCGCGATCTTTAACGTGCACCTTGTCGGCGCTGAATAAAGCGTTTCTGAGGTTTGCCCGGACGTATGATGTTATCGCGACAGGAAATATCTTCAAGTTCGACACTATGCCTGTCAGGCATGCAGTTACGACCTACTTCGCCAGAACGCGCGCGAGGTCGATGAGGCTGGTGGAGATCGGCTTGGTGCGGCCTGCGATTTCGGCCAATGGCGTGCGCGTGATGTCGCCCCGCTGCTCGCCGATCAGAACCCCCGACACACCTTCCGCCAGTGACGTCAGCGCGGCGACGCCGAGCCTTGTCGCCAGCAGCCGGTCGAACGCCGTGGGCGGCGCGCCACGCACCACATGCCCGAGCACGGTGGCGCGCAGTTCGAACCCGGCCATCCCGCGGTTGCTGTCGAAATACGCCATGATATGCGCGGCATTCTCCTTGACGCCCTCGGCGAGCACGACGATCGCATGGGTCTTGCCGCGCTCATAGGCCGCGCGCAGCCGCTCGGCGATCTCGACCGCCGACACTTCCAGCTCGGGCGTTGAGATCACCTCCGCGCCACCCGCAAGGCCCGCCATCATGGCGAGGTAGCCGCAGTTGCGCCCCATGGTCTCGACCAGAAATGCGCGGGTGTGCGACGAGCCCGTGGTGCGCAGATTGTCGATGGCCCCAACCGTTACGTTGATGGCGGTATCGCAGCCGATGGTGACGTCGGTGCCGTAAAGATCGTTGTCGATGGTCGAGGCAATGCCGACCACGGGAAAGCCCAGACCATGCAGCGCGGCGGAGCCGGTTTGCGATCCGTTGCCGCCGATCACCACCAGCGCATCGATGCCGCGTGTCGCCAGATTACGCAACGCCTTCGACCGGCCGCTTTCCTCGCGAAACTCCTTCGAGCGTGCGCTGCCCAGGAACGTCCCGCCGATCTGGATGATGCCGCCGACATCGCGCGCACTCAGCCGGGTCATCCGGTCGTCGATCAGGCCTTGCCAGCCTTCCCGCACGCCGTAGACCGCGATGTCGCGGTTGAGCGCGCTGCGCGTGACCGCACGGATGGCGGCGTTCATTCCGGGGGCATCGCCGCCGCTGGTCAGGATCGCAATGGATTTCATGAATGAACTTTAGGATGCCATTCGCTTGCCGTCCATGCGAACAGGCCGTGATGACGGTGCATCATGGCAGCGTTTCCGCTCGTCACCCTGACCTACGATGGCTGGTGTTCTGCTTCAGGTTTGCATGATCGCCCTGCTCATCGATGTTGTGCTTCTCGTCGTCCCGATGGCCTCTGGTATTGTCGATCGCGACCTTCGGCGAACTGCCGGTCCCCTTGTCGCTGCGGTTGTGTTCAGGAACGGGAGGGATCATTCTGGTCATGCGAATCTCCTGTCTATCGAAAAAGACAACGCATCCCGCAGGTAACTGTTCCTGACGACCTTGCTTCATAATGGTGTAGGATGACGTCATCAAGCGACGTATCCCGGACCGAAAATGACACCGATGAAATTTTTATCAGGCGCCCTGCTGATCTGCGCACTGACGGCGACGGGGGCCATCACCGGCGCCGAGGCTGCGAAGAAAACCGAAAGGCCGGCCAAACAGTCCGAGCCGGTGGCGCAGGATACCTCGCTTAACAATCTCAAAGATGCGCCGAAAGCGCCGTCGCTGGCCTGCGACGGTCCGTTCGCGAAAACCACCACGCATGACAAGCTTGTCGCCGAATTCGGCGCGAAGAACGTGGTCTTCAAGGACGTGGATGTCACCAACAATGTGCTGACCAAGGCCACCGTCCTGTTCGATGCCGATCCGACCCGCCGTCTGGTCGTTTACTGGAAGGACAACAAGGCGCGGACCAGGCCGTTATCCATTGCCGTCGAGGCCCCCTCGATCTGGACCGGACCCGGCGGCGTGCGCAACGGCCTGACGTTGAAGGATCTCGAAAAGCTCAACGGCGGCGGCTTCAGCGTCACCGGCTTTGGCGGCGTCGGC
>CALRLJ020000294.1:0-4983 GCA_943368635.1 Sediminibacterium ginsengisoli
CGTGCTTCCGTCTCAAGGGTCACTATTTCTCGATCGCGACCATCGTCATCGCCGAAATCGGCCTGCTGTTGTTCCACAATTGGGACTATGCAGGTGCCGCACTCGGCATTCAGTGGCCGTTCACGCCCGACTCGTGGTGGACGTTGCAGTTCGCGCGGGACAAGGCTCCGTATTTCTACTTCGCGCTCGGCCTGTTTGCCGTCACATGGCTGGTCACATTCTCCATCGTTGAATCGAAGTGGGGCTATTGGTGGCGGGCGGTGAAGGACAGTGGCGAAGCCGCGGAAAGCCTTGGTGTCACCATCTTCCGCTCCAAGATGGCGGCGGCTGCGATCTCTGCCTTCTTTACCGCCGTCGGCGGCGGATTCTATGCAGCGTTCGTCTCTTACATCGATCCGGACAGCGTGATGCATTTCCGGTTCTCGCTGCTGATGGCGCTGCCCGCGGTGCTCGGCGGAGTCGGTTCGTTGTGGGGGCCTGCGGTCGGCGCGCTGATCCTGATTCCTCTTGCGGAATTGACGCGTTCCTATCTCGGTGGATCTGGCTCTGGCCTCGATCTCGTTATCTACGGCGGCCTCATCATGATCGTTTCGCTGACGCGCCCGGAAGGCATTCTCAGCATCATCAAGCCTGCGGCGAAACGCGAGGCGACGGCATGACCGATAAGCCGCTCGTCAGTTGCCGCAGTGTGACGCGCCGTTTCGACGGGCTAGTCGCCAACGATTCCATCGATCTCGACGTCAAGCGCGGCGAAATTCTTGGGCTAATCGGTCCGAACGGCGCAGGAAAGTCGACGCTGTTCAATCTGATCGCTGGCGCGTTTCCGGTTTCGTTCGGCGTCATCGAATTCGATGGACAGGATATTACGCCGCTGCCTGCCGCCGAACGCTGCAATCTCGGTATCGCGCGGACCTATCAGGTGCCGCGCTCCTTCGATTCCATGTCGGTGATCGAAAACGTCACGGTCGGTGCGTTCGTGCGTTATCCCGGCGTGTTGCAGGCGCGCGCGAAGGCGCTCGATGTTCTGGACTATGTCGGCCTTGCTTCGCAGGCCGATGCATCGGCAGCAGACCTGACGCCACCGCAGAAGCGCCGCCTCGAAGTGGCGCGCGCGCTCGCCACCGAGCCGAAGCTACTGCTGCTGGACGAAGTGTTGACCGGGCTGACGCCGAGCGAAGCGGCTGCTGGTGTGGACCTGATCCGAAAGGTGAGGGAGACCGGTGTGACCGTGGTGATGGTCGAGCATGTAATGGAAGTTGTCATGCCGCTGGTGGATCGCGCCGTGGTGCTGCATCTCGGCAAGGTGCTGGCGGAGGGGTTGCCTAGGGAAGTCGTGCGCGACGACAAGGTGATCGCCGCTTATCTGGGGGATCGCCATCGTGTTGCTTGATGTTGCGAACCTCACCACGGCCTATCGTGGCCTGATCGCGATCTCGGATATTTCGATTAGCGTCGATTCGGGCGAGATCGTTACGGTCGCCGGTGCGAACGGCGCAGGAAAATCGACGCTGCTGAAATCCATTTCCGGGATGGAGAAGCCAAAATCGGGTTCCGTCAGTTTTGGCGGCGAGCGGATCGATACCATTCCGGCGCATCTTGTGACTGCGCGCGGGCTGGCCTTCGTGCCGGAGAGCAAGCGGCTGTTTCCGCGCCTCAGCGTCGCCGACAATTTGCGGCTCGGCAGTTATCTGCACCGCGGCAGCACGGATCGCGACAGTCCGCTTGAGTTTGTTTTCAAGCTGTTTCCGCGCCTCGAAGAGCGGCTGTCGCAACGTGCGGCGACCCTGTCTGGCGGCGAGCAGCAGATGCTAGCGATTGCCCGTGCCCTCATGACGCGACCGCGGCTCTTGATGCTCGATGAACCCTCGCAGGGCATCATGCCGAAGCTGGTCGATGAAATCTTCCGGGCGGTTCAGCAGATTCGCGACAACGGCGTGACCATCCTGCTTGTCGAGCAGCGCTTGTCGGAAAGTCTTGAAATCTCCGATCGCGCCTACGTGCTGCAAACCGGCAAAGTCGTCATGAGCGGACCTGCCGCCGACATCAAGGCCAATCCGGAAGTGCGGCGGATCTATCTCGGGATGTAGGATCTCGCCGGTCCGTGAAGCGGGCTTGATGACGGAATCCGATACAACGACCGTTTTTTCAACAAAATGAGATGCGATCGATGTGCAAACCACAGGAGACGCCGTGACAGTCTATAGCGGTCCGGTTTTCGACATGGCGGTGAAGCAATTCGATGTGATCGCCGATCATCTGTCGATTCCACACGATGAGCGCGCGCGGCTTTTGATGCCGAAGCGTTCGGTGACGGTGTCTTGCCCGATCCACCGCGATGACGGCACCATTGCGGTGTTCGAAGGCTACCGGGTCCAGCACCACCTCACGATGGGACCAACCAAAGGCGGTACCCGCTTCGCGACGAGCGTTGATCTAGGCGAGGTGGCAGCGCTGGCGGTCTGGATGAGCTGGAAATGCGCGCTGGTCGGGTTGCCTTATGGCGGCGCCAAGGGCGGTATCAACGTCGACCCATCGGCATTGTCGCGCACTGAACTGGAAGGCTTGTCGCGACGTTATATGCAGGAGATGATTCCGTTTGTCGGTCCGCATACGGACGTGATGGCGCCGGACATGGGCACCAACGAGCAGGTGATGGCTTGGTTCATGGACACTTACTCCATGTATCAGGGCAAGACCGTCACTGAGATCGTCACCGGCAAACCTGTTGCGACCGGCGGTACACTTGGCCGGCGCGAGGCGACCGGACGAGGCGTTGCTTATCTTGCGCGGCGTGTCCTCAGCTTGAAGTCGATCAATTTCGGTGAGGCCACCGCGGTCATTCAGGGTTTCGGCAACGTCGGTTCATACACGGCGCATGAACTGGCGCAATTCGGCATCAAGGTGATTGCCGTCAGCGATCACACCGGCGCTGTTCACGATGCGAAGGGATTGGATGTTGCAGCACTGATCGCGCATGTTTCCCGGCATGGCGGCATCGCCGGTTTTTCCAGCGAACTGCAATACGATCCGGCGGAAATCCTGACCTTGCCGTGCGACGTGCTGGTGCCGGCGGCGACCGAGCAGGTCATCGATGCGAAGGTTGCTGCGCAGTTGCGCTGTCGCGTGCTGGCGGAAGGCGCAAACGGACCAACCACGCCAGAGGCCGACCTTGTGCTTGAGCAGCGGCAGGGCGAGATTTTTCTGATCCCGGACATTCTGTGCAATTCAGGTGGCGTGGTGGTGAGCTACTTCGAGTGGGTGCAGGATCTTCAGCAGCTGTTCTGGGAAGAGGAAGAAGTGACGCGCCGCGAATACCTGATTCTCGATCGCGCGTTCGACCAGATGGTGGAACGTGCCAGGCGCGACAAGGTTTCGCACCGGACGGCGGCGATGGCGATCGGCGTTGAGAAAGTACGCGCGGCCAAGACGGTGCGCGGGCTGTTTCCGTGAGGAGTAGTCATTACGGGCGAAGCCAAGCAATCCAGAGTCATAAGAAGAACTGGATTGCTTCCTCGCAAGTGCTCCTCGCAATGACGGTTACGCAGTTTGCGTTTGCTTGTTTGCCGTCATCAGCGCCGCGAGCACCCCGTCGGGCCGCTCCGCCGTCAGCATGTGGCCGGCGCCGGGCAGCACCACCTGACTTGACCCAGCAATCGCTGCTGCGAGTTGCTTGCCCGACTTGAGCGGTGTCATCATGTCCCGCTCGCCGAGAATGAGTGTCGTCGGCACATTTACTTTCGCGGCGGACTCCATCGCGGCCTTGTAGTCGTTACAGGCCGACAGATCGTTGAACAGCACGCCCGGCGCGTCGCGCTCCAGCACGCGCTGGCCGCCGCCCATCATCCACAGACCCGGTGCCTGCGAGCCGCCGAGGCCTGCGGCGAATCCAAAGCCCCATATCGACACCATGTCGATGGCGTCGTGATTGTTGTCCTTTGCGGCATTGAGCAGATCGGGGGACACTGGCATCGCTCCGCCGACGCCGATCAGTGACAGCGCGGAGACCTTGTCCGGATGCCGCGCTGCGGCGTCGAGTGCAATCAGCGAGCCCATCGAATGTCCGACAAGTCCCGCTTTCTTCGCACCCGCCGCTTCGATCAGGCGGACAGTCCAGTCTGCCATTGCAGGGATCGATGAAATCAGATCGCCCTTGGATTTTCCGTGTCCCGGCAGGTCGACCGCGAGCACGCTGTAGCCATGATGGGAGAACCATCGGCTGAACAACGCCCACATCGAATGATCGAAACCCGCTCCGTGCAGAAACACCACCAGCGGCAATGTCGGATCGAGCGGTTTGCCGCCCGTCGTCGCAAACGTCTCAACGCCATCCACAGTCAGGATCATGTCTCAAGCCTTCTGAGAAAAGCGCAGCGCCTGGCCGAGGTCGCCGATAATGTCATCGGCCGCCTCGATGCCGATGGACAGTCGGATCAGTTCTTCACCGATGCCCGCGACCTTTAATTGCTCCGCGTTCATCTGCTGATGCGTGGTCGAGGCGGGATGAATAACCAGCGTCTTGGCGTCACCGACATTGGCGACGTGGCTGACGAGCTTGAGCGCTTCGATGAATTTGCGTCCGGCATCGCGGCCGCCCTTGATGCCAAAGGTAATGATCGAACCCGCACCGCGCGGCAGCAGTTGTTTCGCAAGTGCATGGTCGGGGTGGCTTTCGAGAGATGGATGCAGCACCCACTCGACGGCCTTGTTCGCGGTCAGGAACGCCAGTACGGCGGCGGCGTTCTCGACGTGGCGCTGCATACGGACATGCAAGGTCTCGACGCCTTGCAGGATCTGGAATGCGTTGGTCGGTGAAATGCACGCGCCGAAATCGCGCAGGCCTTCGGCGCGGGCACGCATGATGAACGCCTGCGGTCCGAACTCTTCTGCGAAGACGATGCCGTGATAACCGGCATAGGGCGTCGTCAGTGTCGGGAACTTGCCGGACTTCTCCCAGTCGAAATGTCCGCCGTCGACAATGACGCC
>CALRLJ020000295.1:0-4962 GCA_943368635.1 Sediminibacterium ginsengisoli
TCGAATTTATCGACCGCCTTCATCAGGCCGATATTGCCTTCCTGAATGAGATCGAGGAACTGCAGGCCGCGGTTGGTGTATTTCTTGGCAATCGAAATCACGAGACGGAGATTCGCCTCGACCATTTCCTTCTTGGCCTGGCGGGCTTCGCGCTCGCCCTTCTGCACGCCGTGGACGATCTTGCGGAATTCGCCGATCTCCAGACCAGTGAGGCCCGCAAGCTGCTGAATCTCGTGGCGCAGTTCCTTGATGCGGTCCTTCTCGACCGCGACGAAATTTTTCCAGCCCTTGGCGGCCAGTTTCGAGACGCGGTTGAGCCAGCGCGGATCAAGCTCCGAGCCCTGATAGTTCTTCAGGAAGTCTTCGCGGCCGACGCCGTGGCTGTCACCGAGGCGGAACAGGCGGCCTTCGAACGACACCAGCTTCTTGTTGATGTCGTAGAGCTGCTCGACCAGCGAATCGATACGCGCTTGGTTGAGCCGCAGCGACTTCACCTCGACGACGATTTCGTCCTTCAGCTTCTTGTACTTGCGCTCCTGCGACGGCGAGAGCGTTTCGTTCTGAAGCTGGTTCTGGATGTCCTGCTCCTGAAGACGGCGCAGCTTCTTGTACTCGCTGGCGATCTTGTCGAAGGTCTCGACCACCTTCGGCTTCAGTTCGGCCTCGATGGCCGCCAGCGACATCTGGTTCTCGAACTCGTCGTCCTCGTCCATGTCCGCTTCGGCGGCGGCCTCGCCGGGGGCCTTGGCGGCATCGCCTGCGGGCGCTGCGCGGAACGGCGTCGGCGACGGAGGGGCTGCGGGTGCAGCAGCAGCCTGCGCAGGCATCACCTGCACAGTGCCGTCGGCATTGATGATGGCGCTGGTCTGCTGGCCGTCGGGACCGACGGGGCCTGCGATCATCGCCGGGTTCATATTGTTCTTGGCGTCGGGGCCGGCATAGGTGGCTTCGAGATCGATAATATCGCGAAGGAAGATCTTTCCTTCGTTCAGTTCGTCGCGCCAGATGATGATGGCCTGAAAGGTCAGCGGGCTTTCGCACAGACCTGCGATCATCGCCTCGCGGCCGGCCTCGATGCGCTTGGCGATGGCGATTTCGCCTTCGCGCGACAGCAACTCGACGGTGCCCATTTCGCGCAGGTACATGCGCACGGGATCGTCGGTGCGCTCGCCGGGCTCGGACTTCTTGGTTTCGGTGACGGCCTTGGAGGTGACCTCGACGAGTTCGTTGTCGGTCTCGTCGGCCTCCTCTTCCTGCTTCTCTTCGTCTTCGTCGTTGGCGTCGTCGGATTCCGACACGTTGATGCCCATGTCGGAGAGCATCGCCATGATGTCTTCGATCTGTTCGGGCGAGGTGGTGTCTGAGGGGAGAACTTCGTTGAGCTGATCGAAGGTCACGAAGCCGCGCTTCTTGGCCTGCTTGATCATCTTCTTGACGGCGGCATCGGACAGATCGAGCAACGGGGACGGTGCGTCCGCGCCGTCTTTCTCAGGAGTCTCGGCGGCCTTTTGATCCTTGGCGGTATCTTTGATCGCTGCCGTCTTTGCCTTGGTGGCCATTCACTGCTCCTGAAACGCGCTCACACACGGGCGCAAGGCCCGCGAAATTGTTGGTCCGCGATGATGCGGAAAGGGCGGCGCTTTTGAGGGCACCACCCGGGCCGAATGTGTAGGTATGGCCGAAGGCCGTTAAGCTTCGATTAACCCTGTTTTTGCGGGTAAAAACCCGGTTTGGCGAGTCTTTTTAAGGCTTTGGCGGAGGCTTTAAAGGCCTCCCGCAGAGGTTTCGTCAACTCCTGCGCTGGAACCTGCCCGAGGATTCGCCGAAACCCTCAATCAGCGCATCAAGGCCGTCCACATCGGCAAGCCGGGCTTTCACATCGCGCAGCCAGGAAAGGTTTCTCTCGCTGCTGTCTTGCCCAAGCGCCAGTTCGGCATCCTTGAGTTCTCTAAGTAAGGAGTGCCATTGGCGATGCAAGGCAACGAGCTGATGCCAGGTGGCCAGAACATCTTCCTGGGCCGCGCCGGATTGGGCGCCCCACACATTCTTGGTGGTGAGCGCCCCCTCAACCCTTTGAATCTGCTCGGAATATCCAGCCCGCTCCAGACTCGCCCGCAATCGCGCGCTTTCCGCCGCCGGATCGTCGGTGTGCGAATAATTTGAAAACGCTCCGATGATCCCTGCCCGCAGCTTGTGGGCCTCGGGATGGGCCAGCTCCAGCGCCGCGACGTCCTCAAGATGGTCGTGCAAAAGCCAAGGGTGATTGAGCAGCGACAACAGGATCAGGGCCTCGCGCCGCGACAGGGAACTGCGCTGCCCGCGCATGATCGACGAGCCCGCCATCTGGGGGCTGGCGACCTGATAGGGCGAGCGGTTGATGGTGCGCGGACCTGTGGATAGCCCGCCCCGGCCATCATTCCGGCCTGCCCCACCGGGAGCAAACGGCGCGCGCGGCTGAAATTGCCGTCCTGATTCGCGGGCGAAGCCGCCTTGATTTGGACCCCGGAAACCGCCGCCACGCGGCCCGTCGCGGTAGCCGGATTGCGGCGCGAATGCATTGCGCAACCGCTCGGAAAAATCCTGCCGGTAATAACGCCGCACCACCTCGTCGCGGATGCCGTTGGTCAGTTCGTTGATGCGTGCTTCGAGCGCCGCGCGCCGTTCGGGGGTGGCGAAGGAGCCGCCCTCGATCTCGCGCGACCAGACGATTTCCCCAAGCGGCTTCGCCAGCGCGATCACTTCCTCGATCGCACCGCGCCCGCCGGAGCGCGCCAGATCGTCGGGGTCTTGCCCTTCCGGCAGCAATGCGACGCGCAGACTCTTGCCGGGCTTCAAATGCGGAAGCGCCAGATCGGCTGCGCGAAACGCCGCGCGCTGGCCGGCACCGTCGCCGTCGAAACACAGGATCGGCTCGTCGGCCATCTTCCACAGCAGCGCGAGCTGGTTCTCGGTCAACGCGGTGCCGAGCGGCGCGACGCAGCCGTTGAAGCCGACGCTGACCATTGCGATCACATCGACATAACCCTCGACCGCGATGAGCGGCGCGCCTTCGTGCGCGGCCTGCCGCGCGGTGGCGAGATTGTAGAGATTATCGCCCTTGTGAAACAGCGGGGTTTCCGGCGAATTCAGGTACTTCGCGGGCACGTCCTTTTCCAGCGCGCGGCCGCCGAAGGCGATGACACGGTTGCGTGCATCGGTGATCGGAAACATCACGCGATCACGGAAGCGATCATACGGCACCGGAATTTCGTCGCCCGCGATCAGCAAGCCCGCCTCGACCATATCCTCCACCGGAATGCCGAGAGAGCCGAGATGCTCCTTCAGTGCAAAGCGTTCGCCGGGCGCGTAGCCGAGGCGAAACTGCAACTGCGTGGCGGGTGAAATGGCGCGGTCGCCGAGATAGCCGCGCGCTTTCGCGCCGTTACGCGACGCTAATATGTCGGCGAAGAATTTCGCAGCGAGGTCCATCACGTCGTAAAGCGTCTTGCGGCGCTGCTCGTGACGCGCGGCATCGGGCGTCACCGCGGGCAGTTGCATGCCGGCCATCGACGCGAGGCGCTCGACCGCTTCGGGGAAACCGACGCCTTCGGTCTCCATCACGAAGGAGATGATGTCGCCGTGCTTGTTGCTGGAGAAGTCATGATAAAATCCCTTCTGGTCGTTGACCGTGAAGGATGGCGTCTTCTCCTGGTGAAACGGCGACAGCCCCTTCCACTCCTTGCCCGCCCGCTTCAACTTCACGCGCTTGCCCACGACTTCCGAAACCGGAAGCCGGGCGCGCAGTTCGTCGAGAAATTGGGGCGTGAAGCGCATGAGAGATTAAGGACTCAAGGGGTTTGCCAACCGACCATCAATATAGGACAGCCGGTCCCATCTCCCAACCGGCAGCGGATTGTCGCCGCTATTCACAGGGCTTATGTTTCGCCATCGCCAAATAAACCAGCGAAAGCAAGAAAATGGCCTCTCCTCCGAAAACCTTGGCCCCGAAAACCCTGCTCCAGATCGCCGGCGCGCCGTTGCATCCGAGCGCGCTCGGCAAGTCCGCCCTTGTCATCATCGATGCCCAGCTCGAATACACCAAGGGCAGTCTGCCGCTGGACGGCGTCGATGCCGCCATCGTTGAAGCCGCGAAGCTTTTAAAGCTGGCGCGGGCGCAGGGCGTTCCGGTTTTCCATATCGTGCAGCACGCGCCCGCAGGCCGCCCGCTGTTCGCCGAAGACGGACCTTATGCCCCGATCGTTCCGTTGCTGACGCCGGCCGCCGGTGAAGTGGTGGTGCGCAAGACCCTGCCGAATTCCTTTGCGGGCACCGATCTCGACGCGCTGGTGAAAAGCACCGGGCGCTCCGAACTGATCCTTGCGGGCTTCATGACCCATATGTGCGTCAGCGCCACCGCCCGCGCCGCCCTCGACCTGAAATACCGGACGACTGTGGTCGCCAACGCGACCGCCTCGCGTGACCTGCCCGACCCGCTCGGCGGCACGATTCCGGCCAGCGTGGTGCATCGCGTGGCATTGTCGGAGCTTGCGGATCGGTTCGCGATTGTCGTGAAGGACACGACGGCGCTGACGGCGGCGGCGTAAGCCTACGCCCCCGTCTCGTCGAAGCGGCCGGACATGATCCGCTCAAGCCTCTCGATTGGCCGGTTGTAGATATAGATCCAGGCCTCAACGGACGTGCCATCGGTGAACGTCACATTCTGAAGCAGACGCAAATACTGCGTCGGCTTGGGATCGTTCGGACCGCAGCCCTCGTAGCGGTCGAGTGCCGCCAGAAGCATGGGATCCTGCAAGGCGTAGACGTCGCCCTGAACCCAGTCATCGGGCTGGCTGGACGCAACTGCGCCGGGATAGTGCGTAATACGATAGAGACTGCCGTTGAAACGCGCTTCGCCGAGAAAGCTGGCCTTGGCCGCCAACTGCCCCGCCAATGGATGCCGGGAGCCGCGCCTGAGAGTACCGT
>CALRLJ020000296.1:0-4959 GCA_943368635.1 Sediminibacterium ginsengisoli
CGATACTCGCGCCGGGGTTCAGCGACGATCCGGCGCAGCGCAATCTTGCGATTGAACTGACCCGGATTACGTTTCCCTATCTGCTGCTGATTACGCTGGTGACGCTTTACGGCGGCATGCTCAACGTCATGCATCGCTTCGCCAGTGCGGCGGCGGCTCCCATCTTTCTGAACCTGTCGATGATGGCGACGCTGGCGCTCGCCGCGTTCTTTCCGAGTGCGGGACATGCGGCGGCATGGGGCGTGCTGATCTCCGGGTTCCTGCAGTACATCCTGCTCGCCGGTGACGCCAAGGTTCACGGCATCCTTCCGAAATTCACCTCGCTGAAACTCGACGAGGACGTGCGGGCATTTTTTCGTGCGCTTGGACCTGCGACTCTCGGTTCGATGGGAACGCAGGTCGCGCTGTTCGCGGATACCATCATCGCGACGTTTCTGGTCAGCGGCGCATTGTCGGCGCTGTATTACGCGGACCGGCTCAACCAGTTGCCTATCGGCGTGATCGGCATCGCCATCGGAACGGTGCTGCTGCCGGAAATGTCGCGGCGGATCACGGCTGGCGATCACGAGGGCGCGATTACCTCGCAGCGGCGCGCGTTCGACTTCACGCTGCTGTTCTCGGTTCCGTTCGTTGCGGCTTTTCTGACCGTGCCGGACGTCATCATGCGCGCCATGTTCGCGCGCGGGGCGTTCTCCAAGGCGGATGCGGCTGCGGCCGGTGCGACGCTTGCGGCTTACGCCGTCGGGCTTATTCCGTTCGTCCTGATCCGCAGCGCTGTCGCGACATTCTATGCCCGCAAGGACACCGCGACCCCGGTGAAGGCCGCGCTGACCGGCGTGGCGGTCAACGTCGCGCTGAAAATCGCGCTGGTCGGATCGCTGGCCCAAATTGGACTGGCGCTGGCCACCGCGGTGGGCGCATGGGTGAATCTGCTGCTCGTTGTCTTTTTCGCGACCCGCCGCAAGTTTTTCGTATTCGACCGCGCGTTCCTGATGTCGCTGGTGAAGTTCGCTGCAACGGGCGGGATACTGGCTGCGGCGCTTTGGCTCACATCGCGCTGGGCTGTGTCGGCGCTGGCTGGCATGACTACGCTGCGCGATGAAACCGCTCTCGGAATTTTGATCGGGGTGGGCGCACTTGTTTACAGTAGCTGCATCCTTTTGCTGTTTGGACGGCGTTGGCTGACGGCGCTGGTGCGCCGGTAACCCATTTGCGCTTCTTGCCATTCCGCTGCATGATGGACGTTAGAAACGTTCCAGATTGCAGTTGGAGATACCATGGCTCCCGTCAAATTCGGTGTCGGTCAAAGCGTCCTTCGCAAAGAGGATGATGCGCTCATCCGCGGCAAGGGCCGTTACACCGACGATTACACGCCGGCTGCGGCGATGCATGCCCTGGTGCTGCGGTCTCCGCACGCGCACGCGAAGTTCAAGATCGATACATCGAAGGCCCGCGCCTTGCCGGGCGTCGGCGCGATTCTCACCTCCGATGACGTGAAGGATCTCGGCGGGCTTCCCTGCCTGTTCAATCTGCCGGACGAGCCTTTTACCGGGCCTCCGTATGCAATTCTCGCGCGCGATGTCGTGCGCCATGTCGGCGACGCGGTGGCGTTTGTCGTGGCCGAGACCGTCGAGCAGGCGCGCGATGCGCTCGAGGCCATTGAGGTTCAGTGGACCCCGCTGCCTGCGGTGGTCGGTCTGGTCAATGCGGTGAAGAAGGGTGCGCCGCAGGTCTGGCCGGAGCATGCAGGCAACGTCCTGTTCGATACATCGATCGGCGACAAGAAGACGGCGGAAGCAGCGTTTGCGAAAGCGCATGCGATTGCCGAAGTCACCATCGTCAATCCGCGCATCGTCACCAATTACATGGAAACCCGCGCGGTGGTTTGCGAGTACGATGCCAGGCGCGATCATCTGACGCTGACCATCGGCAGTCAGGGCAGCCATCGGCTGCGCGATATTCTTTGCCAGAACGTGCTCAACATTCCTGTCGAGAAAATGCGGGTGATCTGCCCGGACGTCGGCGGCGGATTCGGCACCAAGCTGTTTCCCTATCGCGAGTACGCGCTCGCCGCGGTTGCCGCGCGCAAGATGAAAAAGACGGTGAAGTGGACCGCCGAGCGTGCCGATCACTTTGTCGGCGATGCGCAAGGGCGCGACAACGTCACCACCGCGCGGATGGCGCTGGCCGAGGATGGAAAGTTTCTCGGCATGGATGTCGATCTGATGGGCGACATGGGCGCTTATCTGTCGACCTTCGGGCCGTACATTCCCCATGGTGGCGCGGGAATGCTGCCCGGCCTTTACGATATTCAGGCGTTCCATTGCCGCGTCCGCACGGTGTTCACCAACACGGTTCCGGTGGATGCTTATCGCGGTGCGGGGCGCCCGGAGGCCGCTTATGTGGTCGAGCGGCTGGTCGATGCAGCGGCGCGCAAGCTGGACATGACGCCGGACGCGATCCGCCGCAAGAATTTCATTCCGCCGAAGGCGATGCCGTACACCACCGCCACCGGCAAAATCTACGACTCCGGCGATTTCGCCGCGCACATGAAGCGCGCGATGGATGTTGCGGAATGGAAGGAATTTCCCAAGCGCGCCAAGGCCGCGAAAAAGCAGGGGCTGGTGCGCGGCATCGGTCTCGGCACCTATGTCGAAGTCTGCGGCACCATGGGCGAGGAAACCGCGCAGGTGCGGCTCGACTCTGACGGCGACATCACGATCCTGATCGGGACGCAATCGAGCGGGCAGGGACATCAGACCGCCTATGCGCAGATCGTCGCGGAGCAGTTCGGCATTGCACCGGAGCGTGTCCATATTCATCAGGGCGATACCGATGAGATCGCGACCGGTCTCGGCACCGGCGGCTCAAGTTCGATTCCATCCGGTGGCGTCAGCGTGGAACGGGCCACGCGCACACTCGGCACCAGCCTGAAAGACATCGCCGCCGACGTGCTCGAAACCGGCGCGGGCGATCTGGAGTTCAGCGACGGTGCTATCCGCATTGTCGGCACCGACCGCACGGTCTCGTTCGCGGACCTTGCGAAACGCGCCGGGGCCGATCCGTCGAAGCTGAGTGCGAGCAGCACGTTCAGCAGCGCCGACGGCACCTATCCGAACGGCACGCATATCGCTGAGGTCGAGATCGATCCATCGACCGGCGTGATCCATGTGGTGAATTACGTGATCGTCGACGATTTCGGCGTGACGCTGAATCCGCTGCTGCTGGCGGGACAGGTTCACGGCGGCACCATGCAGGGCATCGGTCAGGCGCTGATGGAGGCGGCGGTCTATGACGCCACCGACGGCCAACTCGTCACCGGCACGTTTATGGATTACGCGCTGCCGCGCGCTGCGGACGGGCCGTCGATCAAGTTCGAAACCCACAATGTGCCCTGTAAGACCAATCCACTCGGTGTCAAGGGTGCGGGCGAAGCGGGCGCCATCGGTTCTTGCCCTGCGGTGGTGAATGCAATCGTCGACGGGCTTTGGCGCGAATACGGTATCGGCCACATCGACATGCCGGCAACGGCGGAACGTGTCTGGATGGCTATCGCACAAAGCCGTCGGGAGCATCGTTTGTAAAAAATTCCCTTGTCATGGAAAAATTGTTGGCCTTGTCAGGCGGCAACCTGAATGGTCGATTCAGGCAGGTTTTGCGTGAGGACGTATCCTTAGAACCCAGGGAAGGAAATGGAATGAAGCGCTCTGTTTTGGTGGCGGCTATGATTATGCTCGGTGCAACCACGGTGGTTGCTCAGCAGGAGCTGATCGAGCAAAGCCATGCGCTGATGAAGGCGAACGGCAAGAATCTGGGCGGCGTTCTCAGCCCGATGGCGCGGGGCGACAAGCCTTACGATCAGGCCGCGATCGATGCAGCGCTGACGCAGCTTGATGAGTCGGCCAAAAAGCTGCCCACTCTTTATCCCGTCAGCGTCAAGGCTGTGAAGCAGACCAGCGAGTACACGCCGTCGCCCAAGATCTGGGACGACAAGGCCGGCTTCGATGCCGCCATCGCTGCTTTCGGTAAGGCTGTCACTGAAGCCAAAGGCAAGATCAAGGATGCGGACAGCCTGAAGGCGACGCTGCCGAGCATCGGCAAGTCATGCTCGGGCTGTCACGAGACGTTCCGCGTCAAGAACAGCTGACCTGAAATCGCATACCGCAATTTTAGGGGCGGGTGCCGGTGGCGCCCGCCCTTTGCTTTCATAGCAATGCGTCCGGGTTACTTGGTGACCTGACCGCGAATCTCGCCGCCCTTGTTCTCTGCGGTGTGGACGTTGATATACATTTTGCCGGCCATCAGATCCGCCGCCTGTGCATCGGTCAGGGTTGCGCTGCCCTCGGCGCCGCTAGCGGCATCCTTGAACGGAACGACGACCGGAGCGTTCTTGCCCGCTTCGGCAGGGCCATGAAAATGCGCCATGGTGGCAGGCCCGGTAAGGCCGGAATAGGTCACTTTCCATGTCAGCATCTTGCTTGCGGTATCGTAGGTGACATCGGCCGTACCTTTGCCCGGACTGGTATTGGCGGGCACCTCGGCAGCGCTGGTCAGATTGACCTTCATCATCACCTTCTCGGCGAAAGCGGGTCCGCTGAGTGCGACGCTTGCGCCGATGGCCAGCGCTCCGAGCCTAAATGCTTTGCTGTTCATGGTTTTCTCCCTTAGTTTTCGGACGTTCGATATGGATTGAACACTGGGCGACGCCTTTTAGTTCCTGTCGATTCACTCGGGGGCGCATATGTTTCGGAAGCTTTTGCTGCTGGCGGCTGTTGCGCTGGTCGCGGGCCTGGGGGTTTTCTGGTTCATCACCGTTCCGGCGGTGGTGACGGCAGAGGCGTTGCCCGCCTACTCGCCCAATATCGCCAACGGAAAGATGGTGTTCAACGCCGGCGGCTGCGTGTCATGTCATGCAGTGAAGGGAGAGCCGCGCACCATGCTCGGCGGCGGGCTGGCGAT
>CALRLJ020000297.1:0-4939 GCA_943368635.1 Sediminibacterium ginsengisoli
CAAGCATGACGCTGGAAAGGCCGCTGCGCGTGAGCAGATATGCTGCAACAAAGCCGCCGGTGCCGAAAAAGGCAGATTGTCCGAACGACAGTAGACCGGTGTAGCCAAACAACAGATCGAAACCGATGCCGAACAGACCCATCACCAGAATCCGGCTCATGGTATTCGGCACGAAGCCCAGCGACGGCAACACGAACGGCGCAGCAATGAGTGCAGCCGCCAGAATGATGTCAGGCAACCAGATGCGGCGCGCCCAAGGTGACCGCCCGGAGTTGGGCGGAGAAGAAGGTGTCATCGTCATTTTCAATTCCGCCCTTGACTACCGAGCAGACCATGCGGACGCAGCACGAGGACGAGTGTCATCACGGCGAAGAGCATGGCGTAGGAATAGCCCGGATTTATCATCGATGTGATGCTGAGGATTTCGCCGGCGATCAGCCCGCCCAGTATAGCGCCGGGGAAAGATCCGACGCCGCCGATCACAACCACGACGAAGGCCTGCACCAAAATAGCATCGCCGATATCCGGCGTGATGGGCGCCACCGGCAGATTTACGATGCCCGCAAAACCTGCGGCCATCGCGCCGATGCCGAACACGATCATGAAAATGCGATAGACATTGATGCCGAGCGAATCGACCATCACTGAATCTTCGATGCCGGCACGCACGATCATGCCGATCCGGGTGCGGTACAGCAGGACGTACAATCCAAGCAGCGCCACGGCCACGATGCCGACCACCGCGAGGCGATATGTCGGGTAAAACATGAATCCGAGGGACGTGATGCCAGAAGCCCACGGCGGGGATGGCATCGAGTGCGACAGGCTGCCAAAGAAGAAACGGATCAATTCGACGAAGCAGATGCCGAGGCCGAACGTAACCAGGATCTGGTCTTCATCGGGGCGGCTGTAGAAATGACGAATGATGACACGCTCGACGATGACGCCGGCCAGCAGAACGAACAGCGAGCCGCCAACCACGGCCGCAGCATAGGATTCGGTATAGCTGTAAACAACATAGCCAGCGTAGCCGCCGACCATGAACATCGCACCGTGTGCAAGGTTGAGCACGCCCAGCGTGCCGTAAATAATGGTCAGGCCCGAACTGATCAACGCGAGCAACGCGCCAAGCACCAGACCATTAAACATCTGCGAAATAAGATTAGCCCAGTTGATCAACGGAACGCCCCACTAAGCAATAAGAACATCTTCCGGCAAAGATTCAGACTGCCGCCGGAAAATGCTCAAGTTCAACAAAGGCGCGTATTCCGGCGGCACGTACCAATGAGCCGGACGGAATACGCGCGGTGTTATGCTGACCTCAGGTATAGCTGCCGAGTTTGCAGCCGTAATGGTCCGGTGCCTGCAGCAGACCCTCTCCATTGACCACATCGACGACTTCGTAGAAGTCTTCCGGGTTCTTCATGTCGCCCGGCTTTTTGCCGCGCGTGATGACAACCGGACGGACCAACTGATGGTCGGCGCCGCGGAAGTGCACTTCGCCCACCATCGACTGCACCTTGTAGCCTGCCTCGTAAGCCTTGATGACGTCCGGCGGATAGAACGACTTTGCCCGCTCGACCGCATCGGCCCACATCGCAAGCTGCATGTACGCCGTGCAGGCACCCCATTCCGGATTGCTCTTGTGCTTGGCGCGAAACGCCTCATTGAACATCTTGGCGAGCGGATACTTGTCTTCCATCGTCCACCAGTAATCGGTAGCAGCGAACACACCTTCCATATTCGCGGCACCGACTTCCTTGGCAAGGAATGGCGTGTTGTAGGGAACAACCAGCGTCATCTTGCCAAGAATACCGAACTGCTTGGCCTGTGAGATCGAGAGCACAGCGTCGCGGCCGAAATTGATGTTGATCAGCACGTCGGCGCCACTGTTCGCGACGTTGAGAAGATATGAGCTGTAATCAGTGGTGCCGAGCGGTGAAATCTGATTGGTGACAACCGTCCAGCCGCCTTCCTTGAGGTAGTCTTCCATCGACTGCCGCGTTGTGTGGCCATAAGTGTAATCCGGCGTCAGGAAGGCGATCTTCTTGTTTTTTCCCAGATTCTTGATCAGGAACGGCGCAATCGCCTTTGCTGCGGTCTGCGCGTGGAAGCACTCACGGAAGCCGTAACGCACGCAGTCCTTGCCGGTCGTATCGTTGGAGCCAGAGATGCCGGGCAGATAAATGACCTTTTCGCGGTCTCCGGTCTTGTTCATGGCGACTGCTTCGGCGCTCGACACCGAGCCGGTAACGACGACGGCCTTGTCCTGACTGATGAACTTGGAGAAGTTCTGCACGGCGGTGTTCGGCTTCGCTTCGCTGTCGGCGATGCCATGCTTGACCTGTTTGCCAAGCACGCCCTTCTTGATGTTGGGAGAAATCTTGCTCATCAGTGGATTACCCGTGTTGATGTGCTCGATCGCAAGCTCATAGCCCTTGATGAGGTCTTCACCTGGCGCGGCATAGGTTCCGGTGCGAGGCACCGAAATACCGACAAATACGGATGATCCGGACGATCCGGCCGGATAGGTTCCGAGCGCCGGATGATCCGCTGCAAGCGCCGGGACCATCATACCTGCGGGCAGCATGGCTCCACCTGCGAGGCCTGCGGTAGCCTGGAGCATCGCGCGACGCGACAGCGGAATGTTAAAACTCTGAATTGTCTTCTTCATCAGTCATCCTCCACGAAACATTTATTGTTGTGATACGCGCTTCAAGTGGCCGCAAAGATGCCAACCTAGCGACAGCATTTCGCAAAACGTCATAACGACTTGCGATCCCTCACGCTCCCGCTTCAATTTCCAGCGTCATTGCTTTCACGGCGGCAATTCACTTGTCACTCCACGTGAGTTTTCATATCGCATTACGATAGACTTGACTGTCAATGTCACTTTCGTCGCATGACTCCCCGTACTAGGATGCGCATATGCATCGCCTTACGATATATTCAGATTTCATGCTGCAATGCGGTCGCACGCGATCGCGGGGTCAGATCGAAGCCGAATCCGGACGCGAGCACGCATCGACGGTGCGATGCGAGAGGCCGCGCGGGCGGGAGGCGCCACAGATATGAAAAACAGTGCCGCTTCTTCACTCAACCGCCGCAGCGTATCGACCCGACGCAAAGGCAGCGTGCTACCCGCGACGAAACAGCGCTTCGGGGCAATGCGGAAGGCCGGCCCGCAACTTGTGACCAGTGGCGTCATCGCAGCAGCCGCTACGAACATATCCACCGAACTCAGCCGGCGCGCCATCAATGTTCTGAAACTGCTGGCGCCGGAGCTTACGGGAGAGATTCCACCCCGCGAAAATTGGATTCCGGGGGATGCATTCCTGAACAAGATAACGATGAAGATTCTTTTGACCACCCGGAATTGCGGCCCACAAACTTCCGAGGAAATCGTCAAATGGGCCGCGTCGCGCGGCGTGATCATTCCGCCGGTTCACCATACCGGCAAGTCACTATCGGCGATGTGGCGGGAGCTCGAGGCCAGATTCGCCGCAGGCCGGCTCACCAAGGCCGAGATCACCGAAGCTCTTGAAAGATCCGTGCGCCGAAGAAGCACGAAAGTTCCTTTGGCGCTGCAGGTCATCCTCCTCAGCCTGCTGAGTTCCTCCTGTGAATAACCGGCGGCGGTTCTATACCCGATGATCACCGATTTTTCGTATCGCCGGGCATTTGTATCGAAATGTTGAGCCGTCGACACGGTTGCCTGCCTGCGATTCTGCCGCCGGGTGACGTATATTCAGCCTGCCAATGGGAGTATCATTGAGTCGAACAAGGCGCGGATACCGCGGGACAAGAGAATGAGCCTTTCCAAGCCAAAGCAGCCGCGTTCAACCGTGAGCCGTGCCAACCCAAAGCCGCTTAAAAAAAGCAAAGTTCAAGCTGTGGACTACCAAGCGCTCGCCGAATTTCGCTTTGAACTCAGGAAGTTTCTAGCTTTCAGTGAAGCAGCGGCTCAACTGGAGGGGCTCACTCCGCAACATCATCAAGCGCTTCTCACCATCAAGGGCTTCTCAAGCCATGAGGCCATCTCGATCGGTGAATTGGCCGGATTTCTGCTGATTAGACATCATACCGCTGTCGAGCTGGTGGACCGGATGACGAAACTCGGCCTTCTCAGCAGGCTGGTCGATAATGAGGATGGCCGGCGAGCCTTGGTCAAACTGACCAGGGAAGGCGAAAAACGGCTGCGCAAGCTATCGAAAATTCATGTCAAGGAAATCAGCGCAATAAGCTCAACGCTGACCAGGATCATGAAGCCGTTTCGACACCGCCCTCTAAATCCATTGCCCTGATCCTGGCGGTCTTCAATGCACGACTCTATATCCCGCCCATGCAGAGGTATTTGATTTCGAGGAAATCCTCGATGCCGTACTTCGAGCCCTCGCGGCCGATGCCACTTTCCTTCATGCCGCCGAACGGCGCGACTTCGGTGGAGATGATACCCTCATTGATGCCGACAATGCCGTATTCCAGGGCCTCGGCAACGCGCCAGACCCGACCGATGTCGCGGCCGTAAAAATAAGCCGCAAGGCCGAATTCGGTATCGTTGGCGAGCTTGATGGCCTCTTCCTCGGTCTTGAACCGGAACACCGGCGCGACAGGACCGAAGGTCTCCTCGCGGAAGATCAACATATCCGGCGTGGTTCCTGTCAGGACTGTCGGCTCGTAGAATGAGTGACCAAGCGCGTGACGCTTTCCGCCAACTTCGATCTTTGCGCCCTTTTTGGTCGCGTCAGCGATATGCTCCTCAACCTTCTCGACAGCCGCCATGCTAATAAGCGGCCCAATGGTGACACCCTCACCGAATCCGTCACCGACTTTGAGATCGCGCACCGCCTGCGACAGGCGCGCCACGAATGCGTCGTAGATATTGTCCTGCGCCAGGATACGATTGGCACAGACACAGGTCTGGCCGGCATTCCGATAC
>CALRLJ020000298.1:0-4937 GCA_943368635.1 Sediminibacterium ginsengisoli
ATGCCGCGCGCGCGACCTTCGAATTGTCAGCCGTGGCGAACAGGTTCGGCATGCCGATCTGGACCAGCGCCACCAGCCCGAGAGTCGCCGCGAACGACATCTGGAAACTCGGATGAACCAGCGCCTCCGGCGCGATCAGCAGCACGATCATCGCGGCGACTGCCAGCGTGCGAAACGTGATCGCGCGCCGGTCAGCCATCACCGCGATCAACACCACCGCCGTCATGAAGAACGAGCGTTGGGTGGCGACTTCCGCACCCGACAGCAGCAGATAGAAAAGTGCTGCCATCAGCGCCGCCACCGCAGACCATTTCTTGATCGGGAACGTCACAGTGAGCGCGGGAAACAATGCGAGCAGCGCCCGCACCGCGAAGAACACCACGCCTGCCACCACCGCCATGTGATAGCCGGAGATCGACAGCACATGCCCAAGGCCGGAAATAAACATGGCGTCGTTGACCGGCGTGGAAATCGCGTCGCGCCGTCCTGTCAGCAATGCCGTTGCGATCGCGCGATTGTCGCCGGCGAGCACGCCGCGTATCCGCGCGTCGATCGCGTCGCGCATGTTCTGCATCGTGGCTGCATAACGCAGATAGATGCCGCCGCTGCGCGGGGCCTCGACGGTCTTGATCGCACCCATGGCGAAGCCCGATGCGCCGATGCCCTGAAAATACATATCGCGGCCGAAATCGTAGCTGCCGGGACGCAACGGCGAGAGCGGCGGCAGCAACCGCGCCTTCAACTCGACAAAGCTGCCGACGGCGGGTGCTGTGCCTTTCCTGACCGATAGCCGCACGCGCGCCAGCCTGGTCTGGTTGCGCGGCGCATCCATCTCTTCCACGCGCAGCACAAAGCGGTCGGTGCGCTCGCGCTCCTCGTGGGTTTCGACAAAGCCCTTCATGGTCACGGCAAATATCGGGCGCGCCAGCACGCCGTGCGCCACACGCGCGGTCTTCAACGCTGCCGTCGCAAAACCTGCGGACAATGCCGCGAGCATGACAACAAACGGAAAGATGCGGCTCCGTCGCACGGCAAATGCCGCAACACAAAGTGCCGCTGCGGCCATAGCGGCGACCGACGCCACCGGCTCGCGATCCGCGGCGAAATAGGCGGCAATCCCCGCACCGAACGCGACCGGCACCCACGGAAGCAAGCGTCCCGGTCCGGCTTCCGCCGACACCCAGCCGCGAAGCTTTCCGATCAAAAGCACCGATGTGCGTTCAGGAAGACCTGCAAATGCGGGGCGTATTTCACCGCGCGGCGGCCAGGAAATAGCCCGCCCGATGGCCCGGCCCGCCCGGCCTTGGTATCTCTCCCGCTCCTCGCCCCCGCCCGCCATCGCGCCGCTCCGGCATCGCTCCCGCAATGCTAGCTGAAGCGATCAGGCTGGATAGCGGAACGGATGCAGAATGCGCGGGACTATTGCGATCAGCCCCCGGTCGAGACCTTGGCCCATGTGTCGCGCAAACCGACGGTGCGGTTGAACACCGGCTTGCCCGGCGCAGAATCCTTGTCGCGGCAGAAGTAACCCTGCCGCTCGAACTGGATCGCGCCCTCGAAGTTGTCGCTCGCCAGCGCAGGCTCCAGCATCCCCGTCACCGTTTCCAGCGACTCCGGATTGATCTGCGACGCGAAGTTCGCAGCATCGGGTTGCGGCGCGGTGAACAGCAGATTGTACAGCCGCACTTCGGCCGGCACAGCCTCTGCCGCACTCACCCAGTGGATCGTCGCCTTGACCTTGCGCCCATCAGGCGCGTTGCCGCCCTTGGTTGCGGGGTCGTAAGTGCAACGCAGTTCGACCACCTCGCCTGCGGCGTTCTTAATGACATCGCGGCAGGTGATGAAATAGCCGTAGCGCAGCCGCACTTCCCGGCCCGGCGCCATGCGGAAAAACTTCTTCGGCGGTTCTTCCATGAAGTCGTCGTGCTCGATGTACAACTCGCGCCCGAACGGAATCTGCCGCGTGCCCTGCGACGGATCGTCGGGATGGTTGATCGCTTCGAGCTTTTCGATCTGCCCTTCCGGATAGTTCTCGATCACGACCTTCAGCGGATTGAGCACCGCCATGCGGCGGGGCGCGGTCTTGTTCAGCGTCTCGCGCACCACGAAGTCGAACATACCGATGTCGACGGTGCTGTTGGCCTTGGCGACGCCGATGCGCTTGACGAATTCGCGCAGCGCTTCCGACGGGATACCGCGTCGCTGCAAGCCAGCAAGCGTCGGCATACGCGGATCGTCCCAGCCGGTGACGTGCCCGCCGCGCACCAACTCGGTGAGCACCCGCTTGGACAGCAGCGTGTGGGTGACGTTGAGCCGCGCGAACTCGTACTGATGCGGCTTTGAGGGCACTGGAAGATTCTCGATACACCAGTCGTAGAGCGGACGGTGATCGGCGAATTCCAGCGTGCAGATCGAATGCGTGACGTGTTCGAGCGCGTCGGACTGGCCGTGCGCGAAGTCGTAGCTCGGATAAATCTTCCACGCCTCGCCCGTGCGCGGGTGATGCGCATGAAGGATGCGATACAGAACCGGATCGCGCAGGTTGATGTTGCCCGACGTCATGTCGATTTTGGCGCGCAACACGCGCGCGCCGTTCGGGAATTCGCCGGCACGCATCCGCGCGAACAGGTCGAGATTTTCATCGACCGAACGGTCGCGGAACGGGCTGTTCTGCCCCGGCTCGGTCAAGGTTCCGCGCGTAACCCGAATTTCCTCCTGCGACTGGTCGTCGACATAGGCCTTGCCGGTACGGATCAGGTGCTGCGCCCAGGCATACAGCTGCTCGAAATAGTCCGACGCAAAATGCAGATGCTCGCCCCAGTCGAAGCCGAGCCAGCGTACATCGCGCTCGATCGCGTCGATATATTCCTGCTCTTCTTTGGTCGGATTGGTGTCGTCGAAACGCAGGTGGCAGCGGCCGCCGAATTCCTCGGCGATCCCGAAGTTCAGGCAGATCGACTTGGCATGGCCGAGATGGAGGTATCCGTTGGGCTCCGGCGGAAAGCGGGTCACCACGCCCTTTTGCTTGCCGGAGGCAAGGTCCGCCGCGACGATGTCGCGGATGAAGTCGCGGCCCGCTTCCGGTACAGATTCGTCAGTCATGGATAGCCTTTCGAGTTGCGCCCTATGTGCCAAATCCGGGCGGCCCAGCCAAGGCCCAATGCCGCTTCCGGCCCCGGTGAGAATCCCCTTATTTCGTCGCAATTCGTTTTGAGACAGTCTGCCGCTGGTGTGATAAACGCCCGCCGACAACAGCCACCGAGATCGAACCGCCCGAAATGACCGAAACCGTCGTTACCCGCTTTGCGCCGTCCCCAACCGGATTCCTCCACATCGGCGGCGGTCGCACCGCGCTGTTCAACTGGCTTTATGCACACAAACGCGGCGGCAAAATGCTGCTGCGGATCGAGGATACCGACCGCGAGCGTTCTACCGATGCCGCGATCACGGCGATCCTCGACGGCCTGAAATGGCTCGGCATCGAATGGGACGGCGAGACGATTTATCAGTTCTCCCGCGCCGCGCGGCATCGTGAGGTCGCCGAACAGCTGCTCGCGGACGGCAAGGCCTATCGCTGCTACGCGACCGCCGAGGAGCTGACGCAGATGCGCGAGGCTGCCAAAGCCGAAGGCCGTGCGGTCCGTTATGATGGCCGCTGGCGCGACCGCGATCCGTCGGAAGCACCTGCGGGCGCCAAGCCTGTGATCCGGCTCCGCGCACCTCAAACCGGCGAGACGGTGATCGAGGATCAGGTTCAGGGCCGCGTGGTCTGGCAGAACGAAAATCTCGACGACCTCGTGCTGCTTCGATCCGATGGCAATCCAACCTACATGCTGGCCGTGGTGGTGGACGATCACGACATGGGCGTGACCCACGTTATTCGCGGCGACGATCACCTCATCAATGCCGCGCGCCAGAAGCACATCTACGATGCGCTCGGCTGGACCGTGCCGGTCATGGCTCACATTCCGTTGATCCACGGTCCCGACGGCTCGAAGCTGTCGAAGCGGCATGGCGCGCTGGGCGTCGAAGCCTATCGCGCCCTCGGATACCTGCCGGAAGCGTTGCGGAATTATCTGGTGCGGCTGGGCTGGAGCCACGGCGATCAGGAAATCTTCTCCACCGAAGAAATGATCGAGGCGTTCGACCTGCCGGCGATCGGACGCTCCGCCGCACGCTTCGATTTCGCCAAGCTCGAGAACATCAACGGCCATTACATCCGCAATGCCGACGACAAGGTGCTGCTCGCAGCCTTCGAGGATGTGCTCCAATTCCTCCCGAATGGTGCTGCGATCCGCGACAAACTGAACGACACGACGCGCGCCCAGTTGCTGGCCGCGATGCCGGGCCTGAAAGAGCGCGCGAAAACCATCGTCGAACTGATCGACAGTTCCAATTTCATATTTGCCGACCGCCCGCTGGAGCTTGAACCGAAGGCGGCGGCCGTGCTGACGCCGGACACACGCAAGCTGATCGGGGAACTGCGTTCGGTGCTGGAAACGGTCAGTCCGTGGGCCGCCGATACCGCCGAGGCAGCTATGCGAACCTATGCCGAAGCCAACGGCCTCAAACTCGGCGCGGTTGCGCAACCGCTCCGCGTGTCCCTGACGGGACGGACCACCTCACCCGGAATTTTCGATGTTTTGGCCGTATTGGGCCGGGAAACCTGCCTAGATCGGCTGCAAGATCAAGCCCTGACACCCTTGGCATCCTGAACGCCAGTATCCCGAAACCGGAATTCATGTCGCCGCTGGCGCAGATCTGCCTAACTATAGGTCGAGCCTATCTATCTTGCAGCGCACACAGCAATAAGCTACCCATTCGGACCACACTTCTGGAATAAAGCGCTTACGTCGCTATATGGCGGTCGTGAGCCTCGCTTGCCCTGCGCAACACTGGGGACTTTACGATGGATGCAAAGACCAACACCAAAAAGC
>CALRLJ020000299.1:0-4917 GCA_943368635.1 Sediminibacterium ginsengisoli
GTCATACCGAGCGAGACGGCATCGTCTGCGCCGGGCAGGGAGAATTTCGCCAGATAGGTCCGGGTTGCAGGATCGGCGGCCGGCGCAATCTCGCGCAGCTTCGCGACATATTTCTTGCCCGGCTCCGACCACAGCGTAACGCTGGCCTCGCCGGTCTTGGCGAAACCGACCAGCGTTTCAGGGATCGCAACCACGGCTTCTTTCTCGGCGGAGCGCGCGACGCGGATCGCGGTCTGCCCCGACGCCACCACCTGCCCCGGCTCGATCAGCGTCGCGGTCACGACGCCGCGCGTATCGGCGAGAAGGTGGGCATAGGACAGGCTGTTGTTGGTCAGTTCGACCGAACGCTGCGCACGGTTGAGACGCGCCCGCGCTTCATCGGCCGACGCCTTGGCCTGATCGAGCTGGGCTTCGGTTGACCAGCCCTTGGTGCGCAATTCCTTGGAGCGGCCCTCGGCGGCGCTCGCCTGCGCCAGCACACCGGTCGCAGCGCGCAACTCGGCTTCGGCCTGTTCGGCCTGCAATTTGAGATCGACCTCGTCGAGCGTCGCCAGCGGCTGGCCGACATCCACAATCTGCCCGACTTCGACAAGACGCTTGGCGACCTTGCCGGGAACGCGGAAACCCATGTCCGTTTCAACGCGCGGGCGGATGGTGCCGACAAAGCTCCGCTCCGGCGACAGCGACTCGTAATGGACCATCGCCACCAGGACCGGGCGACCCTTGTCGCTCTCCTGAGCCTGCTCCTTGCTGCAAGCACCGAGCGCCAGCGCAGGAAGAATCACGGCAAAAACAGCCAAGCTATTGCGTTGGTTTACGAATTTGGAGATGCGGTGCATCGGAAGCTCCCTTGGGATCCTTCCGGAACAATCCTACAACGATTGACGAATGTCAATAATCGTCAGTAGTCAGAATGCCGCAACGCAAATGCTTGGCAAACAACGCGTTTCGGGCCGCGCCTCAGCGTCGCCTTTTTTGCCATCCGTTACCCGATCCTCTGCTTATGCCTTTTCGGCCGGATCGCGGTGAATCGGATCGACCCACAGCACCGTCTCCGGCTTTTCCACCGGCTCGATGTCGAGATTGATGGCGACCGCCTGTCCGTCGCTGCGTACCAGCACACATTCCAGCGCCTCATCCGGGCTGGCATTGATTTCCTGATGCGGCACATACGGCGGAATGAAAATAAAATCGCCGGGATTGGCTTCGGCGGTGAATTGCAGGTTCTCGCCCCAGCGCATCCGCGCCTTGCCGCGCACGACGTAGATGATGCTTTCCAGATGCCCGTGATGATGCGCACCGGTTTTCGCATCGGGCTTGATGGTCACGGTTCCCGCCCACAGCTTCTGCGCGCCGACGCGAGCGAAATTGATCGCGGCTTTACGATCCATACCCGCGGTGGAGGGCACATTCGGATCGAGCTGATCTCCGGGAATGACACGCACGCCGTCGTGCTTCCAGCGCTCGTCGCCGTGCGCATGGGAATGATCATGAGAATGATCGTGTGCGTGGTCATGCGGATGATCGTGGGACATCGCGGGTTCCTTGCCGAATTCAGTCAACGCGTCACAAGCGCGTGTTCAAAAGCAAATCATCAGATCGGGAACATCGCGTCAACTCACCCGTTGTCATTGCAAGCATTCAAAAAAGGAGATCGTGATGAGTGGTACCACCGACAAGATCAAAGGCGTTACGAATGAAGCTATCGGCAAGGCCAAGCAGGGCATTGGCGAAGCAACAGGGTCCGACAAGCTGAAGGGCGAAGGCGCTATTCAGGAAGCCAAGGGCCACGGCCAAAAGGCTATGGGCGACGTGAAGGAAGCGGCCAAGGATGCGGTGAACAAGGCCGCAGACGCAGCGAACAAGAACCTGTAATTGCGTTTGGCGACGCGACGAATGGAAGAGGCCGGTCCTTCGGGGCCGGTCTTTTTCATGCCGCGATGCTTGATCCCTTCAGTATGACTTCGGCAGTCCCAGAACTTTCTCGCCGATGAAACTGAGAATCAGCTGCGGGCTGATCGGCGCGATGCGCGGGATCATCACTTCGCGCAGATAGCGCTCGACGTGATACTCCTTGGCGTAACCGAATCCACCGTGGGTCATCACCGCCTGCTGGCAAGCGTCGAAGCCGGCTTCGCCCGCGAGATACTTCGCCGCATTTGCGGCCGGTCCGCACGGCAATCCCTGATCGTATTGCCACGCCGCCGACATCGTCATCAGCCACGCAGCTTCCAGATCGATCCAGTTTTTCGCCAGCGGGTGCTGGATAGCCTGGTTCTGTCCGATCGGCCGGTTGAACACGATGCGCTGTTTTGCATAGGCGGCGGCCCGATCCAGCGCGAGCTTGCCGAGGCCGACAGCTTCGGCGGCAATCAGCACGCGTTCGGGATTCATGCCGTGCAGAATATATTCGAACCCGCGGCCTTCCTCGCCGATGCGATCCTCCACCGGAATTTCGAAATCTGCGAAGAACAACTCGTTGGAGTCGATCGCCTTGCGGCCCATCTTCTCGATCTCATGCACCGCGATCTGATCGCGGTTGAAGTCCGCGTAGAACAAGCTGAGGCCATGGGTCGGGTTCTTGACCTCCTCCAGCGGCGTGGTCCGCGCCAGCAACAGGATCTTGTGCGCCACCTGCGCGGTGGAAATCCACACCTTCTGGCCGTTGACGACATACTTGTCGCCCTTGCGTACCGCACGGGTTTTCAACTGCGTGGTGTTGAGACCCGTGTTGGGTTCGGTCACGCCGAAGCACGCCTTCTCGCGGCCCTCGACAATGCCGGGCAACATGCGCGCGCGCTGTTCGTCGGTGCCGAACACCACGACGGGATTGAGTCCGAACACATTCATATGAATGGCGGATGCGCCCGACATGCCCGCCCCCGACTCCGAGATCGCGCGCATCATGATTGCAGCTTCCATGATGCCGAGCCCGGAGCCGCCGAATTCCTCCGGAATACAGATACCGAGCCAGCCGGCTTGCGCCATCGCATCGTAGAATTCATGCGGAAAGCCGCCGGCGCGGTCCTTCTCCAGCCAGTAATCGTCATCGAAACGGGTACAGATTTTCAGGATCGCATCGCGAATGGAGTCTTGTTGCGGGTTCAGTGCGAAGTCCATCGAGATCGGTCCCAGAGAATGACATGACGTGATGGAGACATACGTGACCCCGGCGGATTGGGCAAAGGGGAACGGCATGTTGTTTTGCAGCGCAGCGGATGCCTGCGCGTTATGCAGAACAGAACGTCATGCATTCCGCTTGCCGGACACCGGCGGCAGGATATGGTTGAGCAGCATTCAACCCGGCGCCGGAGTCGCTGTCATGGACCAGAAAATGACCGATCACGACATCCTCACAGCGCTGAACCGCGACTACATCGACTCGGTCCAGAACAGCAATGTTCATCGCTTCGATGAAATTCTCGCGCCGGATTTCTACTGTTCGAATCCCGACCGTTCGCTGGTCGATCGCGCCGGGTTTCTCAAACAGACCGCCAATCCAGTGGCGATCAGGAATCTCAAGGCGGAAGATGTCTTGATTCGGATCATCGGCGATGTCGCCATTATCCACGCACGCACCAGTTACCTGATGCCGGACGGCAGCGCCGGCGGCGGGCGCTATACCGACGTGTGGGCGAAACTCAACGGCCAATGGCTGGCGGTGTCAGCGCACGTCACGCGCTAGGCACCCAGCGGCGCCAGGTGCCGCGTTCGACAGCGCTCAGGAAACTCTCCACCTGCGCATTGAACCCCGCCGGTTCTTCGAGATTCACCGCGTGACCGGTGTTCGGGCACATCCACAGACCGGCGCTCGGGATTGCCGCCTTCAGCATCAGGTTGGTTTCGATGCAGGGCGCGTCCTCGTCGCCGACCGCGAGCAGCACCGGTGTGGTCAGCTTCGCGAACTGATCCTGAAAATCATGCAGCGACGGCCGCAGCGTCTGATACCGCGCCATCGTATTCGACATGCCGCGCGGCGAGTGCTGCCGCAGATGATCGACAAACTCCTGCCAGGCGTGCGGGTCTTTGTGCTTGAGCTGGATGCGGGTCGGGCTGTGCCCCATCTCCTCCGCCATCGCGTCCATGCCGCGCTCGATAAATCCGCGCGCAGTAGCCGGTGTTTCCTTAAGCCAGGCTTCGCGGTGCGATGGCGGCGATCCGGAGCCTGCGCCTGCTGCAACGATTGCGGACGCCTTGCCGGGATGCCGCAGCCCGAACTGAAGCGCAGCATATCCGCCCATGCTGAGGCCGACGATGTGGGCGCGTTCGATTCCGGTGCCGCGCATGACCGCGGCGATGTCATCGACCGAAAACTCCCAGCCATACTGAAGGAGATCGTCGGGAACATCGCTCGGCGGATAACCACGCGCGTTGTAGGCGATGCAGCGATACGAGCGCGAGAAGTAACGGACCTGGGTTTCCCATTCGCGGCAATCCGATCCGAATTCATGGACGAAGATGATCGGATAGCCGCTGCCGGTCTCTTCATAATAGAGCTTCACGCCGGAAGCATCGACATACGGCATCCGTACTCTCCCTGTTTCGGGATATTATAGACGTTTAACGGATGCCGGAGAACTTCGCTTCCATCGCGCGGCGAAAAGCGACGGCCTCGTCCTTGGCATCGATCTCCACATCGGCCCAGCGAACCACCGCGCCATGTGCAACGTCTTTGGTCAGCTTGACGCGATGCGCAAGCCCGATCGGCAGCGCGCCAACCTTGAGACTCTCGGCGGCGGGCATCAGCTTCCCCCACACCGTGTAGCCGCCCTCGCCGTCGAGCATTTCTCCGGCGCGCAGGTCTTTTTTCGCGATAGACGCGACATCGCCACGAAAACCCTGCGGCTGACCGGTCGGCTCGTTGCGCAACGCCGCCGACAGCACCGAAATGTTCAACTCCAGTCCAATCAAATGATA
>CALRLJ020000300.1:0-4896 GCA_943368635.1 Sediminibacterium ginsengisoli
CGCAAAACTGCGCGAGGCCTATCTGAAGGCGATCAACGATCCGGCGATCAAGCAGAAATTGATCGATGCAGGGATCGATCCGCTGCAAAGCACGCCGCAGGAGATGGCCGCCTACGTGGCGGCTGAGACGGCGAAGTGGGAAAAGGTCATCAAGACGGCGGGCATCAAGCTGGACTGATACGGTTCAGCGAAAAATTGCGCGCGACGCATGATGCGACGCGCGTGAAGTCGTCAGGTTTCTTTTGCGACCGAAGCATCCCGAAGCTCGGTCAGGCCGCGCACAAACATTTCAACGGCGAAGCTATAGGACTTTTGATACTCCATGGGGCGCGCCACCGGAGCCGACATTTCGTTGATGACGAACCCGCGAACGAGGCTCTTGAGAATACGGATCGCATGCCGCGCCTCCTCATTGTTGAGGCCGGCCTCGGAAAAAGTACGCAGGACAGTCTGAGCCAGTTGTCCCGCCGCCTTCTGGGAATCCGGATTGTCGACATCCGGATCGCGAAATGAAGCGATCGCCAGTCCGGGACTGCCGAGCGCAAAGCTGCGCATCGCATGCGCCATCGCTCGCACGGCATCGAGATGGGTTTTTCCTTCGACAGCCTTTTCGATCTGCCGCCGAAGTCCCTGGTAGCCCGCGATGGCAAGAGCTTGCTTCATCTGTGGAATGGTATCGACCTTGCCGAAGAAGGCCTCCATTTCAGAAACCAGGTCGGCGGCAATCTTCTTGTCCCAGCGGGACGCCGGCGCCTTTATGACGTGCTCAACTTCGGAGATGTTCGTGCGGTTAAACGCAGCCACAGATCGCCTCGCAACGTCAACTCAGGCCAAGGTACTCCAACAATAGAGAGTAGTTATTGTCGAAACACATTCAACGTTGCTGACCCAAACGCGAAACCAGACCTTTTTGATTCAAATGATCCCGTTACAATACCTCAACCCCCGCCCGCCCAAGTTGTGACTGCTTCTCGGGTGTAATCGCCTTTCGCCACGTGTCTTCGGCGCCAGGTTCGGGAAGGAAGCGACCAAATTCGATCATCTGCGGTGCATCGATATCCTGGATGTAAAACCAGATATCCTCTGCGCCGACGCCCGCGACTGCCCGCACCTTCTCGGCTGCCTCACTCATCAGCTTCTGTTTCACGTCGATCCCACGGCCGGCGCGGATCATGCCGTGGACAAAAATGTGCGGATGCGTATTCGACCTGCCTCCGATAAAATGCTCACCGTCCTCAATGGCGCGGAAGATCACCTGGGCAAAGAAGGCCGGCGCGCCGGTTGCTACATGATGAGCCGTGGTAATCGCCTCGGCGATCTGGCCTTTCTGATCCGCCGAAAGTGACAGGTTTGCCGTCGTTACGGTGTAAGTGGGCATCACATTCTCCTGTTGACGTCTCCGGGCGCCATTCAGCGCAGCACAACGGGAAGGTGCAAAAGTATAGATGTATGCGCAAGCTTTATTTATTGTATATGCATTCAATTCCAGATAGCATGAATCATCATCCGGAACGGATACCGATGTTCACCGATTGCTATTGCACCCAGTTCCGCCGCTCCTCACGGGCTTTAACGCGTCTTTACGATGCTGCCCTCAAGGATCACGGCATTCGCATTACCCAGTTCTCGCTGCTGCGGGCGCTGCGCCGCCTTGGTGGCGCGGCGACGTTCAGCGAACTCGCCGAGGAAGTCGTCCTCGACACCACCACCATTTCCCGCAACGTGAAGATTCTGGCAGCCGCAGGCTGGGTCAGTTTTCAGGGCACCGACGACGGCCGCGAGAAGAAGATTCGCCTGAGCGGCTCGGGAGCCAGGAAGATCGATGCTGCGGCACCAAGCTGGCAGATCGCGCAGAACCAGATTCTGGCCTCCGCCAAGGAACTCTTCGCGGCCCGCAAGGGCGATCCGCTGATCGATACACTTGAAAAACTTCAGGCGCTGTCAGGCGGAACCAATCTCGATGAGCCGGCTGTTCGGCGCAAGAAAGCCTGACGCTATCGCCAGACGCGAATTCTTGTTCAAGACAATGGAGTAGGTCTCATGCCGTTCGTTCGTATCGATCTTGCCAAGGGAAAATCAGCCGAACACCGCAAGACCATCGGCGAAATCGTCTACAAGGCCATGATCGAGGTTATCAACGTGCCTGCCGACGACAAATTTCAGGTGATTACCGAGCACGCGCCGGAAGAACTCAACTTCCCGAAAAGCTATCTCGGCATCGAATACAGCAAGGACATTCTTCTCATCCAGATTACGCTGAATGCCGGTCGCACCGTCGAGATGAAGAAGGCATTCTACAAGCGCATCGCCGATGACCTGCACGAACAGCTAAAGATGCGCCGCGAGGACGTCTTTATCGGTCTGGTGGAAGTCGCGAAGGAAAACTGGTCGTTTGGCAACGGCGTCGCGCAATACGCGTGACGTCGTGGATCGGCCTCACGTCTCCGCGACGGGGCCGATCTTCTTTTCGAGCGCCGCGATACGCGTCTTCAACGCTTCGTTTTCCTCGCGCGCCAGCCGCGCCATATCCTTTACCGCTTCGAATTCCTCGCGCTTGACCAGATCGAGATCGCGCAGGATGCGCTCGGCCTGGGTGCGCACGACGGTTTCCACCTCGCGCTTGACGCCTTGCGCCGCGCCGGTGGCGTCATTCATGAGGCGCGCGATTTCGTCAAAAAAACGGTTGCTGGTCTGGGTCATCATGAAACTCCGAAGGCCGATTACCGCAGTTGGCTTGCCCAGACAATGGTGATGGCATTGCCGGGGCGCAAGATGTAAGACACACGTGAATTGTTAAACGCGCGTTCTTGTCGCAAACCGGGGTTAATTTTTGCGGACGAGACGCCAGGATTCGCGAACACCGCCGGACATCGCCTGCTCATGTTTCTGACCATCGCGTTCCCCGTTTTCGACCCTATTGCCATCGCCATCGGGCCGATCGCGATCCGCTGGTACGCGCTGGCCTATATCGGCGGCATCGTGCTGGGCTGGCTCTATGCACGCAAGATCATCCGCAGCGAGCGGCTATGGGGCGGCAAGGCGCCGTTCACCGTGCTCGATTTCGACGATTTCATCCTGTGGGTGACGCTCGGCATCATTCTCGGCGGCCGCACCGGCTATGTGCTGTTCTACAATCTCGGTTTCTTCGCACAGCATCCCGCCGAAATCCTCAAACTGTGGACCGGCGGCATGTCGTTCCATGGCGGTTTCATCGGCTGCGTGGTCGCGGTGCTGCTGTTCGGCTGGAAGCGCAAGATCTCCGTGCTGTCGCTCGGCGACGTGACCTGCGCCGTCGGTCCCATCGGCCTGTTGCTCGGGCGCGTGGCGAACTTCATCAACAGCGAATTGTGGGGCCGCCCCGCCGATTCCAGCGTGCCCTGGGCGATGGTATTCCCGAACGGCGGACCGCTGCCACGGCACCCGAGCCAGCTTTATGAAGCGGGCCTCGAAGGCGTGGTGCTCTTTATCGTGCTTGCGCTGCTGATCCGTGCCGGCGCGCTGAAACGCCCCGGCTTCATCATTGGCGCCTTCGCAACCCTCTACGGCGTGGCGCGCATTATCAGCGAATTTTTCCGCGAACCCGATCCGCAACTGGGGTTTCTCTGGGGCGGGCTGACGATGGGCATGATCCTGTCGGTCCCGATGATCGTTGCCGGCCTCGCCTTCATCGCGGCCGCATGGCGGCGGGGTCCGCGAACCGGCAATGAGCAGGCTGCCAAAGCGGCATAATAAAGTAAGATCATATTGTATTCGCGATTCCCGATTTATCTGAAAGTTTGCCGTGTCCGATTATTCGCCGCTTGAAACCTTGATCCGAAAGCAGATCGCCAACGGCGGCCCGATGCCGGTGTCGCGCTACATGCAGATTTGCCTGACGCATCCGGAATACGGCTACTACCTCAAGCGCGATCCGCTCGGCCGCGACGGCGATTTCATCACCGCGCCCGAAGTCAGCCAGATGTTCGGCGAGCTGGTTGGCCTGTGGGCGGCATCGGTCTGGAATGCGATGGGCATGCCCGAGGAAGTCAAGTTCATCGAGCTTGGACCGGGCCGCGGCACCATGATGGCGGATGCGCTGCGCGCGGTTCGCATCCTCCCCGCTTTCCATGAGGCCATCAGCGTACATCTGGTCGAGGCAAGCCCGACGCTGCGCGACAAGCAGCGCGAAAAGCTGGCCGATGCCGCCTATGTCGAATGGTACGACAAGATTGACGACATTCCCGAAGGCCCCGCGATCATTCTCGCCAACGAATTCTTCGATGCGCTGCCGATCCATCAGGCGGTGCGGAAAGAAACCGGATGGCACGAGCGCACCATCGAGATCGATGACGACATTCTGGCCTATGGCACCGCCAAAGATCCGATCCCGCGCTTCGAAGTGCTGCTGCCGCCGCTGGTGCGCGCAGCACCGGCCGGTGCGATCTTTGAGTGGCGTCCGGACAATGAGATCATCACCCTTGCGCGCCGTGTTCGCGATCAGGGCGGTGCGGCCCTGATCGCCGACTACGGTCATCTGCGCAGCGATGCCGGCGATACGTTTCAGGCGGTCGCGCGCCACAACTACACCAACCCGCTACGGAATGCGGGCCTCGCCGACCTCACCGCGCATGTGGATTTTCAGGCGCTCGCCCGTGCCGCCGAAGATGTCGGCGCGCGCGCCCATGGTCCGGTCGAGCAAGGTGCCTTCCTCAAGAGCCTCGGCATCGAGACCCGCGCGCAGGCGCTGATGAAGAACGCCACAGAAGAAAGCCAGAAACTGATTACCGCAGGCCTCGCCCGCCTGACCGGTCCAAGCCCTGAAGGCATGGGCTCGCTGTTCAAGGTGCTCGGCATCTCGCATCCCGCGATCAAGGTACTGGCGGCGCTGTCCGATCAGGACGCCAAATCATGACGTTC
>CALRLJ020000301.1:0-4860 GCA_943368635.1 Sediminibacterium ginsengisoli
GACCATGATGCGCATCAACCGATCTCCACGGCGGGAGGCCGAAGCGCGTATGCGGTCACGAGACCAACGCCAAGAAACGAAGCGGCGAATGCTACCAAGGCGACGTCCTGGCCCGGCCAGTCGATGCCCAATCCCTCTCCCGTCCAGAATACGCCGAAGGCCGACAACATAACGCCGACACCGAATTTAAGCGTGTTCTCGGGCACCTTCGCGAGCGGCTTGTGGACGATAATGCCGACGACAAGGATAGCAAGGCAGGCCGCCAAGGCGCCGATTGCGGCCGGCCACAGCAGGCCGCGGCCGGCGCCGACGGCGATGACGATGAACACGACCTCTAGCCCTTCCAGCAACACCGCCTTGAAGGCGGTCAGGCCAGCGATCCAATCGAGCGACGCCCGCCGTCGATCGCCCGCCTCCGCCAAATGAGCCGATTCGGATGCGAAGATAGCGTCTTCATCATGCAGTGGAATAATGCCCGCCGTCCGGAGGATCGCCTTTCGAAGCCACCCCATTCCAAACAACAGGAGGAGCACTCCGATGAAGAACTGGAGGAGAGGAAGAGGAACGCGGTTGAGAAGCGGGCCAAGCACGAGGATCAGTATGCCCAGAACACCGATTGCCGCGGCGGTCCCGATAACAGCCGGTCGCCATCCGCGCAGCGTTCCGACCGCCAAGACGATCGTGAACGCTTCGACGACCTCCACGAGCGAAGCGAGGAACGCGGAGCCGATGGCTGGCGCGGCTACGCTCCAATTGGCTGGATCCATCACTACTCTTCCGAATTTCGGACGTTGTAGTAGTTACAACATTATCCTAAGATACTAGTTGTGAATGCAACTTCAGGCAAGCGGGAACGATTACGGTGTCGCTTACTTTCGATAAAAGAATTGCGGACCGTTTCGAGCGGATGAGCCCTGCCGAGCAGCGCGTCGTGCGATTTTTCCAGCAGAATCGCGAGGAGGTCCTCATCGCCTCGGCGGCTGCTCTGGCCGCCCAAGCCAAGACCAGCGACGCCACGATTGTACGGGCGACGAAGGCACTCGGCTTCTCCGGCCTCGACGACCTGCGCCGGACGCTCGCCAACGAACTCCGCAGTTCGCTCTCCCAGGCCGAGCGGCTGGCAAGAACGCTCGCAGAGGTCGGGTCTGGCCCGTCCAATGCCTTCGAGATGACCCTCGAGATTCATCGCCAGTCCCTCGAAAGTCTCCACCGCACCATTAACCCTGAACAGTTCGAAAAGGCCGTACACAGCATTGTCGGGGCTCAGCGCGTTTTGGTGTTCGGCCTCGGACCGTCCAGCGCCTTGGCGTCTTATCTCGTCATTCAACTCGCACGCTTCGGTCTGCAAGCTGCAAGCCTGACGAATGCTGGTCTTCTCTTCGCCGACGACCTGCAGAAGCTGCGTAAGGGCGACCTTGTCATCATCATGGCTTACGGCCGGGTCTATGCTGAATTGAGAGTACTCCTCGACGAAATCGACCGGCGCAGAGCGGGATCGCTGCTCCTGACGGACACGCTCGCCGCCAAGTTACGACATCGGGTCGACCTCGTCCTTCCCGTGGCGCGAGGCCGCGTCGATATGCTGAGCATGCATACGGCCACCCTTGGCCTCATCGAAGCACTCCTGGTCGGGGTTGCCACCAAGAGACCCAATGAGACCCTCGCAAGTCTGGAACAACTGAATGAAACGCGGAAAAGGCTGGCTGGCAAGGCGGTAAACTTGCCTGCGCCCAAAGGTGATCGTTAGGTCATCAGCAAGGAGGATCGTTGCCCAAGGGGAAGCAGTCGCATCGCGTTCTGAATCGGATCGTTTGATCGGCGCGACAACCGCGCAGGGCGGGTTCCACGATGCTGCATTCCGCGTCGCTCCAAGGAAACGTACGCGCCCGATGCATCCCGTGAAGATTTAGCCCGCGCCCAGGGAATGCGCGATGTTGTAAACGGCGAAGCTTGCGGCGTAGGCGAGCGCGAACATGTAAGCAAAAGTCACCGCCATCCAGCGCCAGCTTCCGGTTTCGCGGCGGACAACTGCAAGCGTCGAAGCGCATTGCGGCGCAAAGATGTACCAGGCCAGCAGTGACAGCGCAGTCGCAAGGCTCCATTTGGTGGCGAGCACTTGTCCAATCTGTACTGCTGCTTCCTTTCCGCCTTCGATGGCATAGACAGTCCCGAGTGCCGCGACCGCGACTTCCCGCGCCGCCATGCCCGGAATCAGTGCGACGGCAATCTGCCAGTTGAAGCCGAGAGGCGTTAGCACAGGTTCGATCGCTTTGCCGATGAAGGCTGCAAGGCTGTAGTTGATGGCGGGTCCTTCGGCGCCCGCGGGGGGCTGCGGAAACGATGCCAGAAACCAGATCAGCACCATCATCGAGAAGATCGTGGTGCCGGCGCGCTGCAAGAACATTTTTGCTCGCGTGTAGATTCCGATAGCGATACTGCGCGCGCGCGGCAGCTTGTAGTCCGGCAATTCCAGCATGAAGGGCGCCGGCGCGTAGTCCCGCCACATGAAGAACTTGATCAGGAACGACACGCCGAGTGCGCTGGCGATGCCTGTTGCGTACAGGCCGAACATCACCAAGCCTTGCAGGTTGACCCAGCCCCAGATTTGTTTGGCGGGAATAAAGGCGGAAATAATCAACGTGTAGACCGGGATTCGCGCCGAACAGGTCATCAGCGGCGCGATCAGGATTGTGGTCAGCCGGTCGCGGCGGTTATCGATCACCCTCGTCGCCATGATGCCCGGTATTGCGCAGGCAAAACTGGAGAGCAGGGGAATGAATGCACGCCCATGCAGACCGGCGCCACCCATGATCCGATCCATCAGGAACGCTGCACGGGCCATATAGCCAAAATCTTCCAGCAGCAGGATGAAAAGGAAGATGATGATGATCTGCGGCAGAAAGACGATGACGCTGCCGACGCCGGAAATTACGCCGTTCTGCAGAAAGCTCTGTAGCTGGCCATCGGGCAATGTTTCATGAACCATCTGTCCCAGCGCTGCAAAGGCTGAGGACAAAAGCTCCATCAAAGGCTGAGCCCATGCGAACACCGCCTGAAACATGATGAACAGGATCAGCGCCAGGATGGCGAGTCCCGCCACCGGATGCAGAACGATGGCGTCGATTCGCGCCGTCCAGGTATCCGGCCGCGCCGGCAGGCTGATGGTCGATGCGATGATGCGGTCGGCTTCGCGCTGGGTGGCGCGCAATTCGGCGACCGTGAGAGGTTGCCAGAGATTTTCCTTGATGGGCGCGGGCGTCTGCGCTGCGATCTCGTCGGTTCGCCGCAGCAAATCCGTAGTGCCGCCTTTGCGAACCGCGATGGATGTTACGACCGGGACGCCCAGTGCTTGGGATAGCTGGTCCACATTGACAGTCACGCCACGACGGGTGGCGATGTCGAACATATTGAGCACCAGCATCAGGGGCCGGCCGGTGCGCTTGAGTTCGAGCACCAGGCGAATCGTCAGCCGCAGATTGGTGGAATCGGCCACACAAAGCACGAGGTCGGGGACGGTTTCGCCGGGCGCACGCCCGAGCACGACATCGCGTGTGATGTCTTCATCCGGACTGCGACCGCGTAGCGAATAGGTGCCGGGCAAATCGACCAGCGACACCTGCCGTCCGAGCGGCGTGACGAACGATCCTTCCTTGCGCTCAACCGTGACGCCCGGATAGTTCGCGACCTTTTGGCGGCTGCCGGTCAGAGCGTTGAACAGCGATGTCTTGCCGCTGTTTGGTGTGCCCACCAGGGCGAGGTGAAGTTGGGGATCTTCCATTATCGCATACCGATCTCATCAGGCGACAATAATGGCCATTGCTTCACGACGCCGCACCGCGATCGTGACGTTTTCAACGCGGACGGCAATTGGATCACGGCCCACAATGCCTTCGTGCAGCACTTCGACTTTGGCGCCTTCTACAAAGCCCAGCTCGATCAGCCGGCTTTCGAGTTCGATCGTCGATAACGCGGAGTTCACGTCGTGGGCCGCCAGATGTTGAATCACACCGGAAAAGCCGCGCCTGGCTTTCCCAAGTGGCATGTGCGGGCGTTCATAGTGGGGCTCGGTGTTGGCTGTCATAGCCTCTCTTTCCAAGTGCGGACCGGCAGGTCAAGCGCGGCGATCAGAAAGAGGCATGGACTTAGAACGGTTTTAATCTGGCTCCCACGGTCGGCGGTGGTGTCGGCCTTGCATCGCAAGTCAATGTTGCCTGCCGTTGACGGAGCCAGGCAGGCTCATGCCTGGGGTTGGTCAAGGGAGGGAAGGCTGACAATCACCCGCAGGCCGCCGGTTGGCGTACCGCGCCTGTTTTCCAACGAAACCGAACCATCCAACCGCTCGACGATGCGCTTTACGATGGAAAGCCCGAGGCCTGACCCGTCCTCGACAGCCGCGCTTCCGCGCACAAACGGTTCGAAGATCCGCGCAAGATCCTCTTCCGGGATCCCCGGCCCGTTATCTTCAACCTGGAATATCGCGTGTGGTCCCTCGCGGTAGACCCCGATATCAATCCGGCCGCCTTGTGGAATATGGCGGATGGCATTGTCGATCAAGTTTCGAATCATGACCGTAAGCATCGCTGGCTCGCCTCTGACCAGCACCGGTTCGACAACTTCGAATC
Organism: Sediminibacterium ginsengisoli; assembly: GCA_943368635.1. Taxonomy (GTDB): domain Bacteria; phylum Pseudomonadota; class Alphaproteobacteria; order Rhizobiales; family Xanthobacteraceae; genus Afipia. The sequence continues at coordinate 4,623 of CALRLJ020000301.1, forward strand.
CAAGATCGAGACTACGCGTCGCCGCGCGCGGCAAAACGTCCGCGACGACTTCTTTTGTACATTGGTCCAGGTAAACCGGCTGGGTGCCCGGCGTGCTGCTCATGTCGTATCGCGCTAGCGCGAGTAACTGCTCCAGCAGATGGGCTGTGCGGCGGGTGCCGTTCTGCAAGGCAGCCAGCCGTTCCCGGCTTTCGGGCTGCAACCCGGCTTGATCAAGGTTCCCGGCTTGGAGGCTGAT
>CALRLJ020000302.1:0-4852 GCA_943368635.1 Sediminibacterium ginsengisoli
TTGCCTGTCCGTCGCAGTGGATTGACACATATCCGATGCCAAGAATCTTTTCCGGTCCCGAAGCGATCGCGGACGACATCATCCGCGAGGTCGGAACGAAGCTGGTGGTCGGTTTGCCGCTGGGTCTTGGCAAAGCCAACCACATCGTCAATGCGTTGTTTCGGCGCGCGGCCAGTGACCGCTCGATCCATCTGACCATTTTTACCGCCCTGACGCTGGAGAAGCCGACGCCTTCGGCCGATCTCGAGCGGCGGTTTATTGGGCCGGTCATTGATCGGCTGTTTGGCGGCTACCCGGATCTGGACTACGCCAAGGCGCTTCATGCCAAAAACCTGCCGCCGAACATTGAGGTGATCGAGTTCTTTTTCCTGGCGGGTAAATGGCTCGGCAATGCCTATCCGCAGCAGCACTATATCTCGGCCAACTATACCCACGCGTCGTCGTATCTGCTCACGCGCGGGGTCAACGTAATCGCGCAACTGGTCGCCAAGCGAGTTGTGAATGGCCAGACACGCTACAGCCTGAGCAGTAACACCGACACGACGCTCGATCTGATGCGCGCGCGCGCCGAAGGCAGGATCGCTTTCAAGATCGTGGGGCAGGTGAATTCCGAATTGCCGTTCATGCCGGGGCAGGGCGATCTGGCGGCGGGCGAATTTCATGCGGTGCTCGACAGTCCGGAAACCGATTTTCCGCTGTTTGCTCCGCCGTCGGAGCCGGTCTCCGACACGAAGTATGCGATCGGGCTTCATTCCGCAGGGTTGATACGCGATGGTGGCACACTGCAGATTGGCATCGGACAGGTCGGTGACGCGCTGGCGCAGGGCTTGATCGTTCGTCATCACGATAACGCAGCCTATCGTGAAATCATGTCACGGCTTGCGCCGGCGCAGCCGCCGCGCGAGGCGGGGCCTTTCACTGCGGGACTTTACGGCGTCAGCGAAATGTTCTTCGAGGCGTTTCTCGCGCTGATCGACGCTGGTGTTCTGAAGCGTGAGGTCGATGGCGCGCTGCTGCACGCTGCGTTTTTCCTCGGGCCGAAGTCCTTTTACCGCGCCCTGCGCGAGATGACGCCCGAACAGATCGAACGCATCCAGATGGTGCCAGTGTCCTTCACCAACCAGGTCTACGGTGACGAAGACGCCAAGCGACGGGCGCGTATCGACGCACGGTTCGTCAACAATGCGATGATGGCGACCCTGATGGGCGCTGCGATCTCCGACGGTCTGGATAACGGCCAGGTCGTCAGCGGCGTGGGTGGACAATACAATTTCGTGGCACAGGCATTTGCGCTCGAGGGCGCACGCTCGATGTTGACGCTGGAATCGACGCGAGGCTCCGGCAAGACCTCCGCGTCGAACATTCGCTGGTCCTACGGCCACACCACGATCCCGCGTCATCTGCGCGATGTCATCATTACGGAGTATGGTGTTGCCGATCTCTGGGGAAAGTCAGATGCTGACGTTATCGCGGCGATGTTGTGCGTCGCGGATTCTCGCTTCCAAACTGACTTGATGCAGCAGGCCAAGGACGCTGGCAAGTTGCCGAGGATTTATGAAATCCCCGCGGCGCATCGCGAGAATTTTCCGGACCGGGTGTCGATGGCGTTAAAACCGTCGCGCGATGCTGGATTGCTGCCGGCATTTCCGTTCGGCAGCGATTTCACCGACGTCGAGCAGAGGCTGATTCCTGCCTTGCAGATTCTGAAGGAAGCCACAGCCAGCAAGCTCAAGCTGCTTGAGCTTGCGTGGCAGGGGTTTCGCGCGGGACCGCTGGATGCGGAAACAACGGCCGGTCTCGCGCGATTGCAACTCGACCGGCCGGCATCGTTGTCCGACCGGCTTTACCGGGCGCTGGTCAGTGCCGCGCTGGCGCGGAGCCGTAGTTAGTCGCGCATGATCTGATCGGAAAACTGGTCCCCACTTTTCCGGATCATGCTCAACTTAACGGTTCTTGAAGTTCGGTTTCCGCTTGTCGATGAAAGCGGCCATGCCTTCGGCGCGATCCTCGAGCGCGAACGTCGCGTGGAACAGATCGCCCTCGACATTCATGCCCTCCGCCAGCGATGTTTCCAGCGCGCGATTGACCGCGCTCTTCGCCATCGCAGCGACCGGTTGCGACATCGCGGCAATTTTGCCAGCAATCGCGAGTACCTCTTCCATCAGCTTGTCTGCCGGGAAGATGCGGCTGACGAGACCTGAGCGTTCGGCTTCGGCGGCATCCATCATCCGCCCGGTCAGGCACAGGTCCATCGCCTTTGATTTTCCGACGGCGCGGGTGAGGCGTTGCGTACCGCCGAGTCCCGGAATGGTGCCAAGCGTGATTTCCGGCTGTCCGAACTTGGCAGTGTCGGATGCAATGATGATGTCGCACATCATGGCAAGCTCGCAACCGCCGCCGAGCGCGTAGCCGCTGACCGCTGCGATGGTTGGCTTCTTGCAAGTCGCGACCCGGTCGCCGCCGATGTCCATGAAGTCCTGGCTGAACATGTCGATGAACTGCTTCGGCTGCATCTCCTTGATGTCGGCACCGGCGGCAAACGCTTTTTCGTCGCCGGTGACGATGATGCACCCAATGGCATCGTCTTCCTCAAGATCGTCGATGGCAGCGGCAATCTCGCTGAAAACATCGAAGGAGAGGGCATTGAGCATCTTGGGCCGGTTGATCTGCACGACGCCAACGGCACCCTTGCTCTCAACGATGATGTGTTCGAATGCCGTCATGTTTCGCCCCTTGGATGATGTCGGAAGATCAGCGCAGGTCACGCCGTTGGCGGCAATGTGCCTTCAGGCAATGGGCTCCGCAAGTCCGGCGTCGTCGGGGCTGATCGTCGCAAGCGTACCAAAAACGCCGGTCCACAGGGTGCTGCGGACCGGAGTTTGCGTTTGATGCAGAGGTCGTTTGCGTCAGGCGATCAGCAGGCGGGCGGCCGATGCGAGCGTCAGCAGGCTCCCGAAGGCAATGAAAATCTTCCCGATCAAGGACGTCTTGCTCCAGGGATCGCTGTCGTCGGTCTTGAATATCGGGCGGTCTCTCGACGGCATCGGCCGGATGATCTTGCCACTGGAGGTGGGCTCCAAAGATGGTGCGACAGCAACGGGAGCGGCGGCGGCGTCCTGTGCAACGAGTGTATTGCTGGCCGGGGTGGCCTCGCCACCGTTCGCCGGTTCAGCGGCTGCGGTCTGCATGCCGTCCACGACATCGGTGCTGTCGAGAGCTGAAATATTCCGCGCCTGATCGTCGGCCAGCGCCTGGGCACGGGCGTTTGCCACCGCGGGCGGCAATTCGCTCTTATTCGCTTCGGCTATGGCCTTGTTTCCGTCGAGTGACGGCTTGTCGGTGGATTTTTTTGCAAGAACGACATTGGCTTTTGGCGATGCTTTCGATGCCGACTTCCTCGCGTGCCGTGTTTGAGCGGCTCGGGATTTCTTGGCGACGTGGGCGCGCTTTTTGTATTTGGACAGAACGATAGGACGGTCGGCAGCGGCGACGCTGGTCTTCGCGGTTGATTTGGCAGCCATCGCCGGTTCGCCCGCAAAGCTCATCCAGATTCCGGCGGCAGCGGCCACTGCCGTTAATCCTGCAATCCCTATCCGCATGGCAATTTCCCCTTTTGCCAAAGCCTCCAGCAAGGGGAACAGATCGGTGCGGAATGGCCACAGGACGGCGAAAAAAGGGAATCTTGCAATCCTTTGCCCTCAAAAAGACCCAGAGCGGGGCAGTTCGAAGGACGTCAGTCGTCATCGGTGGTGTTTGTTCACGATTGCGTGATTGCAATTCTCGCCCGTAACACTTTAGGAACAGGAGCGAATTGCCTTGATAGGAGCGCGCGTGCGCGGACGTGAAGACGAATGGACCGATCTGATGCGATCGGCCAATGCCGGGGACAACGCCGCATATCATCGCCTCCTCAAGGCTGTGACGCCGGTCCTGCGCGCAGGGGCGCGTCGTGGTCTGGCGCGGGCCGGGCAGCCGGTCGACCAATCCGAGGACATCGTGCAGGACATCTTATTCGCGGTGCATTTGAAACGGCATACCTGGGACGCGAACGCTCCATTCGCCCCCTGGCTGTTTGCGATTGCCCGTAACAAATTGATCGATGCCCTGCGCCGCCGCGGCCGGCGGATTTTCGTCAACATCGACGATTTTTCGGAAACGCTGGCGGGTGCGCCGGTTGAAGAGAGCGTGCCCGCGAGCGAGGTCACCACCCATCTCAACGGGTTGCCGAAACGGCAACGCGATGTGCTGCAATCGATTGCCGTCGATAGCGCCTCGATCAAGGAAACGGCGGCAAAGCTTTCGATGACCGAGGGCGCGGTACGCGTGGCGTTGCACCGGGGGCTGACCGGTCTCGCAGGCAAACTGCGGAAGGAATGATCATGGACACCGACGATCTCATTCGCACGCTTGCCGCCGACAACGACACGCACGAACGCTGCGTAGGAAACCTGCTGCTGGCCGCGCTTGTGCTCGCCGTGCCGGTTTCGACTGCGTTGTTTCTTACCAACATGGGTGTGCGTCCCGATGTCATGACCGCAATGGGCAATCCGCTATTCGATTTGAAGTTCGTGGTCACGATAGCGCTAGCCGCAGTCGCCCTCGCTATCAGCCTGCATCTGTCGCGCCCGGAAGCGTCGCTGGGAAAATGGGCGTGGCTGTTGGCAATTCCCGTTGGATTGCTCGGTATTGGCATGATGGGTGAAATGATGATGCCGAATCGCGCGTCGATGTCGGCGCGGCTGATCGGCTCCAATTCGAAGATATGCCTGACGGCGATCCCGCTGCTGTCATTGCCGTTGCTGGCGGCTGCGCTTATTGCGCTGCGCCGAGGTGCGCCGTCGCGGCCTGCTGT
>CALRLJ020000303.1:0-4841 GCA_943368635.1 Sediminibacterium ginsengisoli
CCTTGCCAAGGATGTCGGCCGCGTCGGCGAGAAAGCGGGCACCAAGGGCGCGCTCGATGTGCTGCGCATTGCCGACGGGCCGAAAGATGTCGCGCGCGCGGCGCGGCTTGCGGAATCCAAAGGCAGCCAGACCCGCGCCATTGTGAAAATTCTCGGGCGCGGCGCGCTGCTGCTGACCGCCGGCGCCTTCAATCTGGCGTGGTGGGTGTTTGCCGCATTGCTGGCGCTGTTCGGTTTTATGACCTCGATCAAAGCCACCACCGAGCGGTTGACTCTGTCGTGGATTCGACGCGGCAAACTCAAACGTGCGCGGCGCGATCTCGCAGCGGCGCAAGCCCAATTATCAATTCAGTCGCTGTGACCCCGCTGGTCATGGGCGCAGCGTCCGGATAAACTTCACGTCTCACATCACGACCGCTCCGGTCGCATCCCGAAAATCATCCCAACCAATGGACTGAGCGATGCCGAGCTTTCACAACGGCTCCGTTGAAATTGCGTATCTCGATGAAGGCGAGGGCTATCCGATCGTCCTCGTGCACGGCTTCGCATCGACCAAGAACGTGAACTGGGTCTATCCGGCGTGGACATCGACGTTGACCAAGGCGGGACGGCGCGTGATCGCGTTGGACAATCGCGGTCACGGCGACTCGTCGAAGTTGTACGACTCCGAGGACTATCACATCGGCACCATGGCCGGTGACGTGCGCGCGCTGATGGATCATCTCAAGATCGAGCGTGCCGACATGATGGGTTACTCGATGGGCGGGCGCATCACCGCCTATCTCGGCCAGCGCAATCCGGAGCGGCTGCGCGTCGCGATTCTCGGCGGCATCGGTATGGGTTTGATCGAAGGCGGCGGGCCGGGCGAGAATGTCGCCTCCGCGCTGGAAGCGGCCTCGCTGAATGATGTCACCGATCCGGTCGGCCGGACGTTTCGGGCGTTTGCAGATCAGACCCGCTCGGATCGCAGGGCGCTTGCGGCATGTCTGCGCGGCTCGCGGCGGCTGATGACGCGCGAGGAAGCGGCTGCGATTGCCGTTCCAACGCTCATAGCGGTGGGCACAACCGACGACATCGCAGGGTCCGCGCAGCGGCTTGCGGAGGTCATTCCGGGGTCGCAAGTGCTTGATATTCCAAACCGCGATCACATGCGCGCGGTCGGCGACCGCGTTTATAAAGAGGGCGTGCTGGCGTTCCTTGCAAAGCAGCCATAACGCGCGTCCCTGGGGAAATGCGTAGATAATTATTCTACGCCGAGGGGAGATAATTATTCTGGCGTCAACCTTGGTGACCGTTGCGGCCTTTCAACGGCCCATTATGTGGTAATATCTCCTCAACGCTCATCAGCCGGACTCTTCACATGGCCAAGCATCATCTCGATACGAAGACGGCCCTCTCGACCGTCGATCCCGTCTGGACCCGTATCCGGGACGAGGCCGAGGCCATCGTGCAACGCGAGCCCGAGCTTGCGACTTTCATCTACTCCAGCGTGCTGCATCATGACCGGATCGAAGATGCGGTGGTGCATCGTATCGCCGAGCGTCTGGATCATTCAGCGCTGTCCGGCGACCTGATCCGTCAGGCCTACAACGATGCGCTCGAAGCGGAGCCTGACCTCGGCAACGCGTTTCGCGCCGATCTTGTCGCCGTGTTCGACCGCGATCCCGCAGTGTCGCGGTTCATCGACGCGCTGCTCTACTTCAAGGGCTTCCATGCCGTGCAGGCGCATCGCCTCGCGCACTGGCTTTACAACAACGGCCGCAAGGATTTCGCTTTCTACATCCAGAGCCGTTCCTCTGCTGAATTCCAGACCGACATTAATCCCGCAGCGAAGATCGGCCGCGGCATCTTCCTCGACCATGCCACCGGTCTTGTGGTGGGCGAGACCGCAGTGATCGAGGACAATGTCTCGATCCTGCACGGCGTCACCCTCGGCGGCACCGGCAAGGAGAACGAGGATCGCCATCCGAAAATCCGCCACGGCGTGATGCTCGGCGCCGGCGCCAAAATCCTCGGTAATATCGAAGTCGGTCACTGCGCGCGCGTGGCGTCCGGTTCGGTGGTGCTGAAGGATGTGCCGAACAACGTCACGGTCGCGGGGGTTCCGGCGAAAATCGTCGGCGAGGCTGGCTGCTCGGAGCCATCGCGCACCATGAACCAGATGCTCAGTGCCATCAGCTGACACAGCCGGGTTGCGATTTATCGCGATCCCGCACTAGCGGTCGGCGTCATATCGCTTTAAACCTGCCGCCAACACTATTTCAGTTGGAGAAACGCCCGTGGACGTTACGGAAGTCAGGAAGCTCGACGCCTATCTCAAGCGGCTGTTCGGCAATCAGAAAATTCGCGTCGTGCCGCGCCCGAAGAAGGATGACTCGGCCGAAGTCTATATCGGCGAGGAATTCATCGGCGTGCTGTTCGTCGATGACGAGGACGATGACCGATCCTACCAGTTCCAGATGGCGATCCTCGAGACCGACATCGAGGAAGAGGTTTAACCTTCTGCGTCATTGCGAGCCAACGGGTCCGGCTTCGCCGGTCCGATGATAAACTCCGCGAAGCAGTCCACCCTTAAGAAGATGGATTGCTTCGTTGCAAAGGCTCCTCGCAATGACGGAGTTTACCCGCGCGGATTGCGCATCCGGCTGACGATCTGATCCATCGCATTCGCGACATCGCGCCACTTCGACAGCCAGTCGCGCGGAAACCTGAACGTCACATCCGCTCCTTCGATCCGGCGCTCGGCAATGCACATGCCGGGCGTTTTCGCGTCGCGCGTGCAGCGTGCGATGATCTGCGGCGACGAGGCATAAACCAGATCCTCGTTGGCATAAGGCGTGTTGTCGCGGAACGGGCGGGTGCTCAATCCGTCCGTGAGGCTTCCTGAATTCGGATCGAAGTAGCGTGGATAGATCGTCCGCACGCGGTCGTCCGGCGACAGTGCATCGTGATGTGCGGCGATGGAGACAAAAATGCGGTCGATGGTCGGAAGGTTCTCCTCGACCGTCTCGGCGCTGACGTGGCGCTGCGCCTCGGGCGGCTCAAGCGACGGATAGAGCAGGTTGAGATCGACGCGCTCCTGCGGACCGGTGCGCTTCTGAAGCTTCACCCGGATTGCCTTGGTCGGCACGTTGAACAGCGTGTTGCCGATGCTGATCGGCAGCCGCGACGGATCTTCGGCTTTCTGCAGACCCCAGGTCGGCCACAGCAGATAGGCGACTGCCGCGAGCGCAAATGCGCCGATCGCGCTCATGACCAGAAACGGCACAAGGTGGCTGCGCTGGACACGCCGCGCGGGATTGGGTCGGGGCGACGTTGACGAATACAGGGCCATGATCGGGAAGCAGACATTCCGTGCAAATGCCCGCCGTGAGCGGGCCGAATCGCTGCCGATTATGCCATGGGCGGGCTGATTTCCCTTCAGTTCCCCATGCGGAGGGCACGGCCGGAGCCATGCATCCATGACCGGGCGGCGGCGCGGTGTTAACCTTTCTTTAAGGATAAAGTGGCGGGCGCGGCGGCATTTTGCGAAGCCTACGGCGAGCCGACCGGCTGCCTGCTGGCGGCTGCCAAGTGTACTCGTGCGTTGAAAGTTTCAGATGTCGCCCGAAGCGTTGAATTCGTTCTTTGCCATTCTCATCGGGTTTGCGCTCGCGGGCGCGTTGTCGAGCGGCTTCCAGGCATTCCTGGAAAAGCCGCCGGGTTTCGGATTGCTGATGCAGGAGGCCGCGCCTAAGGCTTTCGCCGCAGTGCCGTTTCTGGTGTTTGCAGCACCCTTCATCATCATGCGCAACACCGTGCGCGGCCGCATCCTCGAAGGACGCCGGGTTCAGTTCGTTGCAATCGCGACCGTCATCGCCGGTTTCTGGAGCATGATGTCCGGCACCTTCGTGCTGATGCTGCTGGAAACCGCCGGTCTGATTGCCTGATCCTTATCCGTCGGCCGTTGAGACGGCCTCGCCAGACCCGGTTCATTCATGGCATGGTCGCGCCCGAATTTTCGCGCGATCCGATGCGCGTTGACCGGAGACGATAAGAGAATGGCGATCTACGAACTTGACGGAAAATCCCCCGAGTTTCCCGCCGACGGCGAATACTTCATCGCCGACACCGCGACGGTGATCGGCAATGTGCGCCTGAAAGCCAATGCCAGCGTCTGGTTCGGCTCGGTGCTGCGCGGCGACAACGAACTGATCGAGATCGGCGAAGGTTCCAACGTGCAGGACAACTGCACCTTCCACACCGATCCTGGATTTCCGCTGACCATCGGCAAGAACTGCACCATCGGCCACAACGTCATCCTGCACGGCTGCACCATCGAGGACGGCGCGCTGATCGGCATGGGCGCGATTGTGATGAACGGCGCGCGCATCGGTGCGGGCTGTATCGTCGGCGCGGGCGCGGTCATCACCGAAGGCAAGCAGTTCGAGGCGCGCTCGCTCGTTGTCGGCGCGCCTGCGCGCGTCATTCGTGCGCTGACGGAGGAGCAGGTGAAAGCGCTGACCTACGGCGCGCCGCATTACGTTCACAACGGGCAGCGCTTCAAGAAGGGCCTGAAGAAGATCGGGTGAGCTAACGCTGCTCCTCGGCCATGGAAGGCTTTTTGTTATCTTTCGTGTCCGGCCTGCTGTCTGCGCGCATCAGGCCGTTCGCATCCGCGACCAGTTTTGCGGCTCTGCGTCTGCTGGCGCATTTGAGAACGCTTTGTTCTTCCGACTGGACGATGAAGTCGCGTCCGTCCTTGATGATGGCGTATCGTTCCATGGCGCCGATCCCCGTGTTGATCCTCGCTTGTAACCACAAGAACGCGCGCGGTCGGCAAACATATGGCGTTATACCCG
>CALRLJ020000304.1:0-4819 GCA_943368635.1 Sediminibacterium ginsengisoli
CGAAACGCTGCACGCGCCCGATGTCGCGGCTCCACACGCCAGCCGCGAGACTGAACGCGGTGCCGTTGGCGATCCGCAGCGCGTCCGCCTCGTCCTTGAACTTGATAACGCTGACCACGGGGCCGAAGATCTCTTCCTGCGAAATCCGCATCTCGTGTTTGACGTTGGCGAACACCGCCGGGCTGATGTAGTAGCCGCGATCGCCGACATGTTGGCCGCCGGTGACGAGTGTTGCCCCTTCCTTCTGGCCGATGTCGATGTAGTCGAGAATCGACTTCATCTGCTTTTCGGAAATCACCGGGCCCAGCACCGTCGTCTTGTCGGCGGTGTCGCCAATGCGCAGCGCCTCGGCGCGAGCGGTAAGCCGCGCCACCACTTCGTCATAGACCTTCTCGTGCGCCAGCACGCGCGAGCCAGCCGAGCAGACTTGCCCGGCATTGAAGAAAATGCCCGCCGCAGCAGCCTTGGTCGCCGCATCGAGATCGGCGTCGTCGAAAATCACGTTGGCCGACTTGCCGCCGAGTTCGAGCGACACGCGCTTGAAATTGCCCGCAGCACCCTTGAGGATTCCACGACCGACGCCGGGCGAGCCGGTGAACGTCACCTTGTCCACGCCGGGATGATTGACCAGCGCATCGCCGACCACGCGGCCCGGACCAGGCACGATGTTCAGCACGCCCGACGGCAGACCGGCTTCGAGCGCCAGTTCGCCGATACGCAGTGCCGACAGCGACGTCAGTTCCGCAGGCTTCATCACCACGGTGCAGCCGCAGGCCAGCGCGGGTGCCAGCTTCCACATGCCGATCATCAGCGGGAAATTCCACGGCACGATCACCGCGACAACACCGACCGGCTCGCGCACCGTGTAGGTCAGTGCATCGCTGCGCGTCGAAACCGTGTCACCGTGAATCTTGTCGGCCCACCCGGCATAATAGGTCAGCGTATCGATGGCAGCGGGAAGATCCTGCCGCAGCACCGCAGCGATCGGCTTGCCGGCGTCGCGGCTTTCCAGTTCGGCGAGTTCATCGCCGTGCTCTTTGATGAGTTGCGCGAGACGGAACAAGATGTGGCCGCGCTCGGCTGCACGCATGGTGCCCCAGACACCCTCAAAAGCACGGCGGGCTGCTGCGACCGCGCGCTCGACATCGGCCTCACCGCCTTCGGAGATGGTTGCGATGACCTGACCCGTGGCGGGGTTGAGGGTGTTGAAGGTTTTGCCCGAAACCGACTCGACGTGCTGCCCGTCGATCAAGAGCTGCTTGCGCAGCACGATCGGATCGCGGGATGCCTCCAAGGCATAATCATATGCAATCGACATCATATCCTCCTGTTTCTTTCTCTTAATTTGTGTATTAAATATACCGACGTAAATATGAAATGATCTGCTGATGGCGCTTTGAAATATGAAATTCAATTCATAAAAGAGGTCGTATGCTGCATATCGAGATCGAACCGATCTGGCGCTTTCACAAGGACGGCAGCCCGCAAACCGTCGCCGTCATGCTCGGGGTGCTCAACGACATCCGCACCTCGGGGAAACTCACCAGCGCGGCAATCCATGCCGGCCTGTCCTATCGCCACGTCTGGAATCTGGTCGAACAATGGTCCGACTTCTTCGGCGTGCCGCTGGTCGAAACCCATCGCGGCAAGGGCACGACGCTGACGGCATTCGGCGAGAAGCTGGTATGGGCCGGACAGCGGATGCAGGCCCGGCTCGGGCCGCAGCTTGAAAATCTCGCGCAGGAACTCGCCACCGAGATCAAGCCGTTCCTGCATCAACGCCCGAGCGTCATTCGCGTTCACGCCAGCCACGGATTCGCGGTCTCAAAGCTGCGTGAGCTGCTCGACAGGGAACCCGGCATCGGCGCCGACCTGCGCTATGTCAGCAACCAGAACTCGCTGGTGTCGCTGGCGCAGGGCACCTGCGATCTTTCCGGCGTCCATATCCCGCGCGGCGCGTTGCGTGCGCAAAGCATCAAGGCGTGCCGGGAATGGCTCGATCCGCGCGAGGATCGCGTGATCTCCTTCGTCACGCGCGAGATGGGGCTGATGGTCAAACGCGGCAACCCGCTCAGGATCGACGCGTTGAAGGATCTGGTCGAGACCAAAGCGCGCTTCGTCAACCGCGACCATGATTCCGGAACGCGGACCTTGTTCGATCAACTGCTGGCACTGCATAAGATCGACGAAGCGAAGATCAACGGTGCGCAACAGATGGAATTCACCCATGCGGCGGTCGCGGCCTATGTCGCCAGCGGCATGGCCGATGCGGCGTTCGGGGTCGAAGCCGCCGCCAGGCAGTTCGGGCTCGATTTCGTGCGGCTGCTGACGGAGGATTACTTCTTCGTTTGCCGCCGTGCGTTTCTCGACACCGAACCGATGCGGCGGGTGCTTGACGTCATGAAGGGCAACGCCTTTTACACCGCAGTCGAGCAACTTCCCGGTTATGTCGCGGCCAATCCCGGCGCGGTCAGCACGGTGAAAGAGTTTCTCGAGAGTGTCGACGGCAGGTCCGAAGACGATGGCGCGCAGGCCGCGCCCCAGAAGGCAGCCAGATCGAAATAACTAGTTGGACTGTTCCGGCACCACGGCATGGAACACCGATTTCGCCGCAGACACCACGTCTTCGGTCACGGAGCGGCGTTCTCTCGCTCGCAGATCGAGCGGCCGCGATGGAATATCCGCAGGCGGCGTCAGCCGCAGCGCGTCGTCTGCGCTGTCGGATGAGTTGGACATGGGCGCAGGAAATGGCTGCGGCGGAGCCATGATGGCCGCTTCGCTCGGAGGCGGCGCGACATTCACCGCAGGCGGCAGCGGCTGGATCTGCGGCTGCGGCGCGGCCGCAGGGGCATAGACCACGCTGTTGACCTTGGCCCGCTCAGGCTGCGGCTTCGCCGGCTCCTCGGCACGCGCGGTTTCCGGCGCGCGGGAAGGTTCGGACGTTTTCTCGGAGGATTTTGTACCGCGCAGCCGCTCGATCGCCGCCCGCGCCAGATCATTGGCATCACGCTTGTCATTGGGCACGGCATTCGCCTCCGCTGGCAGCGACGAAGCAGGTGTCGACTTGGCGATGGCGCGCTCGCGGTCCCGCTTCTCGGCGGCAGACTTTTCGCTGGCCAGTTTCTCGGCAGCGAGCTTTTCAGCGGCGAGCTTCTCGGCAGCTTTCCTGGCGTTCTCCGCCCGGTCGATGGCAGCTCGTTCAGCGAAGGCCTTTTCCGCGGCCAGCTTCTCCGCCTTGAGCCTGGCGGCCTCGGCTTTCGGGCTTTCCTTGACGGCCTTGTCGCCGGACTCGTCGGCTTTCAGGGTTCGGGGAGTAGCGTCCTTCGAGGTCTCGGCGGGTGCAGAGATGGCAGTCTTCGGCTTGTCGTCGGATTTCGCGTTGATGTAGTGCGTGACGATATACGCCCCGACCACGGTCGCGAGAATCGACGGAATAACTTCCAGAATGTACTTGGAAAGGAACTTCTTGATCATTGCCAACTCCCCACGCGCCGTTGGATGCGGGAACTTTAGGGCCGATTGAGGGATCAACTGCGACGGATCGGTGGCAACGGCCGGGAAAACGCCGGGTAACGGCTTTGTCAGCAATGTCCGACGTTACCCGGCACCCCCGCCTCTGCTGCCGGACGGCTACTTTGCCTTCGCGATTCCGGTCACGGTGATCTGCCCGTTAACCCTGTCCGCGTCGAACTTGACCCTGTCGCCGGCCTTCACCTGCTTCAGCATTTCCGGGGACTGAGCCTTGAAGACCATGGTCATCCCCTCGTCCATATCCAGCTTCTTGATCGGACCGTGTTTCAGCGTGATCTTTCCGGCGGACTCGTCGATTTTCATCACGGTCCCGGCGACCGGCAATGTCTCGGCATGGCCCTCGGGGTGAAATCCTGAAAGTGCCGCGACGCAGGAGGCAACGAGAATGAATTTTCGCATGTTGTTTCTCTTTTCTATTGGTTCGGTTACTTCACGATGACCGTGCCGGTCATCCCGTCTTCGCGATGGCCTTCGATCAGACACGAAAACTCGAATGTTCCGGCTTTCGTGAACTTCCAAACGATTTCGCCGGATTTCTTCGGTGCCAGCTGAATCCCGTTGGGCTCGGCATGTTCCATGCCGGGATTTTTCTTCATCGCTTCGGCGTGCTTGAGATTGGATTCCGTGGTCGCCAACAGAAACTCGTGGTCTTCATGGCCGTCGTTGCGGAGCACGAAGCGAATCTGTTCGCCGCGCTTCACCTCGATTTTCTTCGGCTGATAGAACCGGTCGCCCATGTCGACGACTATGTTGCGTGAAGGCTTCTTCGGATCGCCAGGCTCTCCGGCGGCATAGGACGCGTGGCTTTCGTGGGCCAGCGCATCATTAAGTGAAGCAGACAACATCACCGACAGCGCAACCGCCGCGACAATGGCTTGGGATTTCCGCAACGCATTCATTTTCAGTGTCCTTTGTGATTCATGGGAGGTTTGATCACTTTCATTTCCATCGCTGGCTTCGACGGCCGCGGCGAAACCGATTTCGGTGGCGGCGGCGCAGCCGCGCTCGCGACTTCGTAGGCAACAGTTCCAGTGGGGTTGTTGTAGGCGGGCGGGTCCGAATAATCGTTCGCCGCCATGCCGTCGCGGATTTTCACCGTCGTGAACATGCCGCCCATCTCGATGGGGCCGAACTGGCCGAATCCCGTCATCATCGGCAGCGTGTTGTCCGGCAGGGGCATTTCCATCTCGCCCATGTCGGCCATGCCTGCCGTTCCCATCGGCATGTAGTCCGGCACAAGCCCGCGCACAGACTTCACCAGATCGCTCTTCCTCGTTCCGACGAAATT
>CALRLJ020000305.1:0-4788 GCA_943368635.1 Sediminibacterium ginsengisoli
CGTGTTGCGCCTCGCGGGCGTTCCGCTGGAGCAGGCGCAGGCGCTCGGCTGGACATTTCAATCGCCACCGCGCGCCAGCATGATTACCCCCTGGCATCTCAGCGACATCAAGGATTATCCGTGGCAAGCGCTGCCGGCCCTGCTCGGCAACGTCATCGCAGTTATTTTCGTCACCGCGATCAGCACACTGTTCAACACCACCGGCCTTGAGGTTGCGACCAATCGCGAAGCCAATCTGGAACGCGAACTGAATGTCGCAGGCATCGCCAATATCCTGTCGGGGCTTTTCGGCGGCTATGCCGGGTGCCTTTCGTTGAGCCGGTCGCTGCTCAATTCCAGCAGCGGCGCAACCGGCCGCCTGTCCGGACTCGCGGTGTCTGCGATTGCGATCCTGATGCTGGTGGCCGATCCGGCGCTGCTCAGTTATATGCCGAAATTCATTCTCGGCGGCCTGCTGATCTATCTCGGCGTCGACCAGCTCAATCGCTGGATCGTCGAGTCGCGGCGGCGGCTGTCCACCATCGAATATCTGTCGCTGCTAGCGATCATCTTCATCATCGTGAAGTGGGGCTTCATCGCCGGCATCCTGATCGGAACGGTGATCGGCTGCGCGACATTCGCCTTGAGCGCGTCCCGCATCAGCTCGATCAAATTCGGCTTCAACGGTGCTGAGTATCGCAGCTCGCTCGATCGTTCGCGGCAGGATCTGGCGTTGCTCGCCATCCACGGCAAGGAAATCCAGGGGCTGAACCTGCAAAGCTACCTGTTCTTCGGGTCGGCCAACCGGCTTTATCAGCACGTCAAGGCGCTGCTGCTGCATCATCCGGAGTGCCGCTATCTGGTGTTCGACTTCAAGCTGGTCACCGGCATCGATTCATCCGCCGCCTACAGCTTCGCCCAGATCCGGCGCACCGCGCTCGAGAGCGGCGTCGAACTCGCTGTCGTCAACCTGCCGTCTTCAACCGAAAAAATATTGAGGTCGGGAGAATTTCTATCCGGCGATATTCATGTGATGCCCGATCTCGACCATGCGCTGGAGTGGTGCGAGAACGAAATCATCAGCCGGCACCGCACGCTGGAGCACGAAGAAGGCGACCTGCAAAGCTGGCTCGCCGGCATCCTCGGCAATCAACACGACGCTGCCGAACTCGCGCGGCGCTGCGAACGCCTTGAGGTTCGCGCGTCCGAGACCATTGCGCGCGCGGGCGAACCAGCCGACTCGATGCTCTTTATCCTGAGCGGCCGGGTCGGAATCATTGTGGATGCGGGCGGCGGCCACAGCACGCGGGTGCGCAGCCTCGGCCGTCACACCACTGTCGGGGAAATGGGTCTTGTCGCGCGCCAGCCGCGCAGCGCCACGATCCGGGCGGAAATCGACAGCGTGCTTTACGTGCTGCGGTCCGATGCGTTCGACGCGATCACCGCCGAGAATCCGGCGCTGGGCCAGAAGCTTCTGACTTATTTCATGTCGGTGATGGCGGAGCGGCTCGCCTTCGCCAGCCGCATGATCGGTGTGCTGCGCCGTTAGTCTGGCATAAGCCGCGCGGTGAAAAGATTCAGGCGACGTGGCTCATGAAGGTTTCGCGGCGGCCAAGCATACGCTCCGCGGCAACCTTCGCTTCCTCGCGTGTCGACGTTGCGAAGATGCGATATTCGAGATCGACCGACGTCACCTGATCGCGCTTGCCGAACCACGAGGCGAATGACTTCGGCCCCGAGGTAATGGACGACAATGCGTGGGCGATATTGTCGACGGCCTCGAATGCAAACAGGGCACCGGACGCCACGTGCCTGACCTCGAAAACACCGGGTCCGATTGGTGCTTCGAGCCTCTCGCCCCGCACCGCTTTCGGATAACGCTTCCACTCGCTCCAGGTCGAAATCATGGTGTCCTTCCGCCGCGCCTGCCGCGGTCCCGCTTCTTGTTGTCACCGCTCAGGACGAGCTACGTGCACGATGAGGCCACGTTTCAACGTCAGGAGCAGTAAATCGTTCCAGCCGGATGGCGCCAAAGGCGATATGGCGACCGCAAGCCGGGGCCGCAAGCCGGTCAGCGTTAACGATCGGTTGATTTTAGCCGGATGGTTATCCCTTAAACCGGCAAACCGGCCGCCTGCGCCAGCGCCTTCAACGAGGCCTGCGGCCGCGCGCCGATATGCTGGATCACTTCGGCTGCGGCCAGCGCGCCCAGCTTGCCGCATTGCTCATGGCTGAGGCCGCGCACGATGCCGAACAGAAACCCAGCCGCGAACAGATCGCCGGCGCCCGTCGTGTCCACCACCTGCTTCACCGGAAATGCCGGGACCGCCGTGACCTTGTCCTTCGCGGCCACCACGCAGCCCTTCTCGCTGCGGGTCACAACCGCAAGCTGTGCGTCGTTGCGCAACTGGACCAGCGCCTTGTCGAAATCGTCCGTCTGATACAGCGAGGTCAGTTCAGCTTCGTTGGCGAACACCAGGTCGACGGTCTTGCTGCGAATGAGATCGAGAAATTCGTCGCGGTAGCGGCCGACGCAAAACGCATCCGACAGCGTCAGCGCCACGCTGCGCTTGTTGTCGTGAGCGATCTTGGAGGCTTTCAGAAAAGCCTCCTTCGCATTGGCCGGATCCCACAAATAGCCTTCAAGGTAAACGATGGCGGAGGCGGCGATCTGCGCCGGGTCGATGTCGGCGGGCGACAGATCCTGTGCCGCACCCAGATACGTGTTCATGGTGCGCTCGCCGTCCGGCGTCACCAGAATATAGGAACATCCCGTGGCCGGGCCGCCGGCCGCTGCTGCCGTCGTGAACGCGACATTGGCTGCGCGGATGTCATGGCTGTACATCCGGCCGATCTGGTCGTCCTTGACCTTGCCGACATAGGCCGCCTTCGCGCCGAAACCGGCCACGCCGAAAATCGTGTTCGCAGCCGACCCGCCGGACATCTCGGTGGCAGGGCCCATGGCCTGATAAATCGCCGCGGCGCGCGCCTCGTCGATCAGCGCCATCGCCCCCTTGGCCATGCCGTGCTGGCCGAGAAAGGCGTCATCGGTCTGCACCAGAATATCGAAGATGGCGTTGCCGATCCCGAGAACGTCGTATGTTGCTGCGGTCATTAATGATAATCCTGTCCGGGCGGCGCTAAAGCCGGCAAAAACTGCTATTTCGTGAGGCCGTGATGACCCGGCGACCTATCACGACAACGCGCCCGCCAGCAAGCATGTGACCCGCAGAATAGCTCGAAGAATAGCTCGATGATCCGTCACATCCTCACCGTATCGACCGGAACACTGGCGTCGCGCACGCTGGGGTTCTTGCGCGATGCCATGATCGCGGCCCTGCTCGGCGCAGGTCCGATCGCCGACGCGTTTCTGGTCGCCTTCCAGTTCATCAACGTCACACGTCGCTCCTTCACCGAGGGCGCGCTCAACGCAGCCCTTGTGCCGCATTATCTGCGGGTGCGGGAATCCGAAGGCGCGGTGGCCGCCGCAGCCTTCGCCGGACGCGTGCTGGGCAGCGTCAGTCTTATTCTTATCGGCATCGCACTGGTGCTGACCCTGCTGATGCCGCTCGTGATCGCGGTCCTCGCACCCGGTTTCGTCGGCCGCGAAACGCTGCAATTCGCAATCAACGATGCGCGGCTGATGATGCCGTATCTCGCCTTCGTCGGTCCCTCCATCGTGATGATGGGCGTGCTGAACGCCGAGCATCGTTTCGTACTCACCGCGTTTTCGCCGGTGCTGTTCAACCTCACCATGATCGTCGTGCTGGTCGTGCTGCTGATATGGCGGCACGATCCGCTGTTCTCGGCCACCGTCATCGCGGGTGCGGTCGGCGTCGCGGGCTGCCTGCAAATGCTGATCCTGGTTCAGCGCAGGCCGTGGCGCGACGGCATCGCAACGCCGGTGCGGATTTCGTTCGACCCGCAGATTCGCGGATTCCTGCGCAAAGGCATCCCCGGCATGGTCGCCAATGCCGGTCCGCAATTCCTGATCGTCGGCGGCGCCATCATCGCCTCGAGCTCACCCGCCGCCGTGTCTTGGCTTTATTTCGCCAATCGCCTGATCGAACTGCCGCTCGGCATGGTCGGCGTGGCGATGGGTACTGTGCTGGTGCCGGAACTCACCCGCGCCATTCGCGGCAACGACAGACAAGCCCTGATGCAAGCCGAATCGCGCGGGGCTGAACTGGCGAGCGCGCTGGTGTTGCCGGCGACGCTCGGCCTGATCGTACTCAGTACGCCGATCATCCGCGTATTGTTCGAGCACGGCGCATTCACGCCTGCCGATACCACAGCGACCGCGCGTGCGCTTTCGATCCTCGCACTCGGGCTGCCCGCGCATGTTCTGGTCAAGGTGCTGGCGCCTGCATTTTTCGCCCGCGAAGATACCAAGACACCGCTGATGGCAACGCTCTTCGGCATCGCGACCGCCGTGGTCTGCGGATTGTTTTTTGGCCGCGCCTATGGCGCGAGCGGCGTGGCAGCGAGCATTTCGCTCGGGGCGTGGTTCTGCGCCGGCGTACTGGCCTGGCGGGGGGCGGCGACCTTCGGGTTTGCGATCGATGCCACAGCCCAACGGCGGCTGCCGCGGATCGCGACCTGCGCAGCAGCCATGGGCGCGATGCTCTTCCTTGCGGAGTCTTTCGTCTCGCCGGTCACGGCGACGGCCGGATTTCCCGCCCAGATCACAATTTTGGGCGGACTGGTGGCGGCCGGCATTTCGTTCTACGGCCTGCTGCTGGATTTATTCGGCGTGGTGAGCTGGGGCGAGGCGATCAGCAATTTGCGCGATGGAGGCTTGCGCGGGTA
>CALRLJ020000306.1:0-4785 GCA_943368635.1 Sediminibacterium ginsengisoli
GTACGGGCCGGCCGGTCGCCGTCCGGTTTCAGACGGCTGAGGCCGAACGGCATTTGCTGCTCGATCCGGAACTGGCCATCGGAGAAATCTATACCGATGGCGAGTTCGTCGTCGAAAACGGCTCGATTGCCGACCTTCTGGCGATCGCACTTGACCAGCCCGACATGCTGCCGCGCTGGTCGAAGGTGCGATGGTGGCTCCGCTACCTGATCCGGCATTGGCAGCAGTTCAATCCACCGGAGCGCTCGAAGCGAAACGTCGCCAGCCATTACGATCTCGACGGGCGGCTATACCGCCTCTTCCTCGATGCCGACATGCAATACAGCTGCGCCTACTTCGAGACGCCGGACTCGACGCTCGACGACGCGCAGCTTGCCAAGAAACGCCACATCGCCGCCAAGCTGCTGATCGAAAAAGATCATCGCGTACTCGACATCGGCTCCGGCTGGGGCGGCCTCGGGCTTTACCTCGCGCAGATGACCGGCGCGGTTGTTACCGGGGTCACCTTGTCCGAAGAGCAACTTGGCGTATCCAAAGCGCGCGCCAGCGAATTGAACCTGACCGACCGCGCCGAGTTCCGCTTGCAGGATTACCGCGAGACGCCGGGTCCGTTCGACCGCATCGTGTCGGTCGGCATGTTCGAGCATGTCGGTGTCGATTATTACGAAACCTATTTCAGGCGCTGTGCAGAGCTTCTCGCCGAGAACGGCGTGATGATGCTGCACGCGATCGGGCGCTCGGAAGGCCCCGGCATCACCAATCCGTGGATCGCCAAGTACATTTTCCCCGGTGGCTACATTCCGGCGCTGTCGGAAGTTCTGCCGGCCATCGAGCGGGCCGGTCTTCTGGTCGACGACATCGAAGTCCTGCGGCTGCATTACGCCGAGACGCTCAAGGCGTGGCGTGATCGCTTTCTCGCCCGCCGTGAGGAAGCGGCCAAATTGTACGACGAACGCTTTGTGCGGATGTGGGAATTTTATCTCGCATCGTCGGAAATGTCGTTCCGCAAGCAGAATGTCATGGTGTTCCAGATCCAGATCAGCAAGCGCCAGGGCGTGGTTCCGATCACGCGCGACTACATCGCCATCGAAGAACAGCGGCTGCGCGAGGTCGAGGCGGCAAAACGCCCCGCATTGCGGCTCGCGGGCGAATAAATTGCGGGGTTAGCTGGCTTTGTCGATCGCCCCACCGCTTTCCGCCCAATCCTTGAAGGCCCCAGCGTTGTAGACTTGGCCGTAACCCAAATCCCTGAGCGTCTTGCCGCTCAGCGCGGATCGGCCGCCGGACGCGCAATAAACGATGACGGTCTTGTCCCTGGCGAAGGCCTTGTCGTGGTATGGAGATTCAGGATCAGCACGGAATTCCAGCATACCGCGCGAGACATTCACCGCATCCTTGATCTTTCCGCTTTTCTCCACCTCGTGCGCATCGCGCACGTCGATTACAAGCGTATTGCCTTTCGCGATCATCTCGCTCGCCTCGGCAGGCGTGATCTTCGGCACCGCCGCGTTGGCTTCAGCCATCAGCTGCTTCACGCTCGTAACCATCTTGAACCTCTCGTTTCGAGGAAAACAAGCTCCTGAGATCCAGCCCTTGAGCCAAGACCGCGACATGCGGCCGAAACGTATGGTGAATCCAGCGCCAGCTCAATCCGGCATAACGCCGCGACCCTGACGCATTAACCAACGGCACAGTCTTGAATTGCAGACGGCCGATCATTGATGCACGTTCGATGCATGGCCCGGTGGCGGAAAGACTACGCGGGGGCGCCGCAAACGCTTCACATCCTGGTTCAAATCCAGGCTGGGCCTCCAAGTTTCTGAGTTTTTATAAGTGTATAGTTCCGACGTTTTGGAAAGGTGGCCGAGTGGCTTAAGGCACCGCTAACGCGGCACACGGGCAACCGTGTCGAAGGTTCGAATCCTGTCCCTTTCCTCCAAATTATCCATCTGATCCCGCCGCTTCCCAATTGGAGGCGGCGTTTTCATTTGCAGGACATCTTCGTTCCCTCGCGCTGGAGTGACGGCATCCGCAATCTTGTCTTGCGTGTCAGCCACTTCGGTCAACCATTTGAAGCAAGCCTGAAACTATCCCGCTGAAGTTTCGCCTGTTGTGCGCGAAATGATCGCCGCGCGCAAAGCAAGCCCTTCCTGTGTTTTCTTTCCGCACATGAACAGTGGGGATAGTTTGGATGGAGCATTTCGCCGGCGACTCTGAAAGTATTAGGTAGCAGTCCGCTTTGCGCAGCCGCCTGCCCCACTTTCATCCGAATAGAAGATCATTGAACGTCTATGGCGATTACCGATTCGAACATTATCAAGCTCGCGCCGGACGCCGGCACACCGGCTTACCGCACCGCGCCTCACAATATCGAGGCCGAACAGGGACTTCTCGGCGCGATCCTGGTCAACAACGACGCGTTTTACCGCGTCTCGGATTTCCTTGAGCCGAAGCACTTCTTCGAACCGATCCATCAGCTGATTTTCGAGACCTCCGGCAGCCTGATCCGCGCGGGCAAGATCGCCACTCCGGTGACACTCAAGACCTTTGTTCCGGCGGACACCGACCTCGGCGGCATAACGGTCGCGCAATACCTTGCGCGCCTCGCCGCCGAAGCGACCACCATCATCAACGCGCAGGATTATGGGCGCACCGTCTACGATCTCTCGATCCGGCGCGATCTCATTCGCGTCGGCGAGGATATGGTCAACGTCGCGTTCGATGCGCCGGTGGACTTTGCGCCGCGGGCGCAGATCGAGGACGCCGAAAAGAAGCTTTACGATCTCGCCGAGTCTGGGCGTTACGACGGTGGCTTTCAGAAATTCTCGCAGGCGCTGACCGTTGCCGTCGATATGGCTGCGGCGGCCTACAGCCGCGACGGCAACCTGTCGGGTCTGGCATCTGGCCTGCGCGACATGGACGTCAAGATGGGCGGCTTGCAGCAGTCCGACCTGATTGTTCTCGCCGGCCGCCCGGCCATGGGCAAAACCGCGCTCGCCACCAACATCGCCTTCAACATCGCGCGCAACTGGCGCGGCGAGGTGCAGGCCGACGGCCAGATGAAATCGGTCGATGGCGGCATCGTCGGCTTCTTCTCGCTCGAAATGTCCGCCGAGCAGCTCGCCACCCGTATTCTGGCGGAGCGCACCGGCATTTCGTCGAGTTCGATCCGCCGCGGCGGCATCAGCGAATCCGACTTCGACAAGATCCGCGACCATTCCATCGAGATGCAGAACCTTCCCTTCTATGTCGACGACAGCGGCGGCCTGTCGATCTCCCAGCTTACGGCGCGCGCGCGACGGCTGAAGCGGCAGAAGGGTCTCGATCTGCTGATCATCGACTACATCCAGCTGTTGTCCGGATCGGGCAAACGCTCCGACAACCGCGTGCAGGAAATCACCGAGATCACCACCGGCCTCAAGGCATTGGCGAAAGAACTCAGCGTTCCCATCATTGCGCTGTCGCAGTTGTCGCGTCAGGTGGAAAACCGCGAAGACAAGCGTCCGCAACTCTCGGACTTGCGTGAATCCGGATCGATCGAACAGGACGCCGACGTGGTGCTGTTTGTCTATCGCGAGGAATACTATCTCCAGAGCAAGGAGCCGCGCCCCGGCACGCCCGAGCACGAGAAATGGCAGCTCGACATGTCGCTGGTCCACGGCAAGGCCGAGGTCATTATCGGAAAACAGCGTCACGGCCCCACCGGCACCATCAACCTGCAATTCGACGCCAACGTCACGCGGTTCGGCGATCTGTCGCATGACGGCCAGGTGCCCGAGCGATTTGGCTGATCGGTTATACTTTCGCCCGCAAAGAGTGTGCTAGAGTCTGGTTCAATCAATTGAATCAACTTCGCCTGGGCCGATGACCGCTGTTTCCAACCTCACCTCCGCGACGTCCGACAACGCTGCTCTTGCTGGCGCCGCAGAAGCGCCCGTGCCTGCCGGCGCGACCGGCGTTCTGACCATCGACCTCGACGCCATCGTCGCTAATTGGCGCAAGCTGGAAAGCCACGCGGTGCCGGCGGATTGCGGCGCGGTGGTCAAGGCCGATGCTTATGGCTGCGGCATTACGCAAGTGACGCGTGCGCTGGCGAAAGCCGGATGCCGGACGTTTTTTGTCGCCACGCTCGACGAGGCCCGCGCAGCGCGTGAAGTGACGGCCACTTCCGCCATCTACGTGCTTGACGGATTTTTTCCCGGCGCTGGCGATCAATACGCAAAGATCGATTGCCGCCCGGTGATCGGCGATGCCACCGAACTCGCCGAGTGGGACGCATTCCGCAAGACCAGCGGCTGGGAAGGCCCGGCCGCGATCCACATCGACACCGGCATGAACCGGCTCGGCTTCCGTCCCGCCGAAGCGCAGGCGCTGCTACCCCGGATCAAGAACGGCAATCACGGCATCTCGCTGGTGATGAGCCATCTGACGAGTGCCGAGATGCTGAACGATCCGGCAAATGGACGGCAGGTCGCGGCGTTCCGCGAAATCGCATCGCTGTTCTCCGGCGTCCCCGCCTCGCTGGCGAACTCCTCCGGCATTTTTCTTGGGTCTCAATTCCATTTCGATCTGGTCCGACCAGGTGCTGCGCTCTACGGAGTCAATCCGACGCCGGAGGCCGACACACCGATGCTGCCGGTGGTCGATCTCAAGGTGCGCGTGGCGCAGGTCCGCAATATCGAGAAAGGTGAACACGTCGGATATGGCGGCACCTGGACCGCGCGGCAGCCCACCCGGCTGGCTATCGTCACCGCGGGCTATGCCGACGGATATTTCCGAGCGGCG
>CALRLJ020000307.1:0-4748 GCA_943368635.1 Sediminibacterium ginsengisoli
TTCCGGCGTTCATCTCGTGGGGGCAGGGCAGGAGGCAGGCCAGCGCCAACTTCTGCAACTGCCGAGGATCAACCTTGCGGTCGATGCGCTGGCGCGCGCTTATGATTATGTCGTGCTCGATGCCGGTACCGCAACCGATCTGCCTGCGAACGTCATTGCAGCACAGGCCCATGCGGTCATCATTCCCGATCCAGCTATCACCGCAACGGCGCGCGATGTGATGCGAAGCCAGCTGCTGGCATCGGGCTTTGTCGGTGTGACCATTCTTAGCACGCCGCCGAAGGCGATGGACCTCGGCGCACCGGGTGAACGGGTCGCTGCCGCCTGATTTTTACGACTCGATTTCGATTAGCGGGAGATGGCGTTGCGCAAGAGCTGCGCCATGTGCATCAGCGCCGGATTGTGTTTCACCAGCCGCTTGGCGTGGGTGAGCGACGACATCCCGAAAGCTGCGAACTTTCCTCGTGCCGTGAGCGGAATAAAGGCGTCGAGGAGAGGCTCGTCGTCTTTGCAGAAAGTCATCTTGTATTCGTCCGATCCCACGCCGAAATCCAGCGAGTTGTAGCCGAGATCGCCGAAGTGATCGATCATGTACCGCAGCAGGATCAGGCCAGGGCTGTAGCGCGAATTTTCCGAGATCGTATAGGTGTTGAACATGGTCGAGAACCGCTCGCCGTCCGCGACGCATGCAAAAATCGAGATCAGTTCGGCATCACATTCCAGCGCGTGGATTTCGATGGCGCGTCCGCCGTTCGGAAGCTTCGCCAGGCATGCGTCGCGAACGAAAGCCCTGGTCGCCGGATCGGAAAACACGTCAGGCAATTTCGACAGCGCCATTCGCTGCGGCTTGATGACGAAGAAGCTGTCCAGAAGACGATTGATGTCCTCATCGCTCGTTGCGACGAAATAGCGATAACCCGGAAGAGCCTGAAGCTTGCGCTCTTTGTTGCGCAGCCGCCGCCGCGTCGATGTGCTGACACGTTCTTCCGGTTTGCAACCGGGAACCATGGTCATCATCGGTCAAGGATTGGTCGACGGTTGTGCCGCCAGTGATGCCAGCGGATTTCCAACATTCTGCCATCGCAGCGGCTGCTGCGTGAAGGCCAGCATATCGACGCCGTCGGTCAGCGCACCGATGCCCGCGATGAGCGCATCGCGTTCGGCTTGGGTGATGGTTTCCGCGAAATCGCGGCGCCACAGCGCCATGTTGAAGGTGGGATGCTTGCCGCCCATGAAACGCGCAACCTTTGCACCGTTCTCACGGCTGGCGGTGAGCGGAAGCAACATCAATGGTTGGTTGTTCGGATCATATGCGACGACGATGAAGGGCACGCCACCTTCGTGTTTGCCGACGGTCTTCTGCCAGGCATTGAGAAGTTCGAAGCGCTGATAGGGTGTAAAGAGAAAGTCCGATCCCTCGAAAGCCCGCCAGCTTGCCTCAGACCCGGCCATGTCGCGGATGACGTCGACGCGCGCGATACGGTTTGAAACGGAATGCGCTTGCGGATTTGCGTGGGAGCCGTGAAGCGCTGCAGCCATGGCCATCGGAAGACCTGATTTCTTGAGCATTTTGAGATTTACGGCTTTGGCCGACCTTATTCAAAGAAATGTCAACAAAGAGTAATGAGAATGCGGGCGCGGCCGGGGCTGGCCTGCGAGAGGGATGAATAAGTGCCGTTTCAGAGGAGTATGTTGGCGGATATGGGGCTTGAAATGGCCTATTTCAGCGGCCTGCCGCACATCTTCGAGCGGCGAACCGGCGGCTCCGGCGCCATCCTCAAATTCGAACACGTCCGGCCACGGCGCGATGATCGTTTCCAGCCGCTGCAATCTCACGAAATTACGCCGGAATTTCTCGATGACGCGATCTCGGCGCTGAAGCGATGGAATCTTGATTTTCTGTCTATCGATGAAGCTGCTGAACGTTCACAGCAGGCAGCCCTCTCGCGCCGGTTTGTCTGCCTCACGTTCGATGGCGGCCACCGCGATTTCATGACCTTTGCCTATCCGGTGTTATCGCGACATCGCGTACCGTTCGCGCTGTATGTTCCTACCGGATTCATCGACGGCATCGGCAAGGCGTGGTGGCTCGCGCTCGAACAGGTGATTGCACGCAATGCCCGGATCGGACTTGTGATGAACCGCGTTGAGCAGCATTTCTTTGCCGCCGCCCTAGCGGAAAAGTATCAGCTCTATGACCTCCTGCACACGTGGATGATGACGCTGTCGCCGGACGATGTTGCGATCGCTATCGGTGACCTGTGCGGCCGTTACGGTGTGGACATCGACACTGCCGCGCATGACATGGCGATGAACTGGCAAGACCTGGTCAAGCTGGCGCGCGATCCGCAAGCGACGATTGGAAGTGCGACCGTCAACTATCCAAACCTTGCGCGAACGAAGGGCACCGGCGCGTTGCGGGAAATGACGATGGGGCGAACGGTACTGGAGACCGCGCTCGACGGCCCGTGCCGGCATTTCGCCTATCCGTTCGGTGGTGCGAATTGTTTCGGCCCTCGGGAAATGATGCTGGCGCGAGAGGCGGGTTTTGCCAGTGCGGTGTCTGCGGGACCGGGCATTGTCCGGTCGGACGGTCGCACGGATCTGATGGCATTGCCGCGGATTGTGTGGGACGGGCGGCGGACTTCAATCCGCGCGCTGCGTGTGGTTCTCTCGGGCCTCACCATCAGAAAGCCGAAGATACGCGAGCCAGAGCTCGCGACCAATTATGGTTGAGGGTCCGGCCGCGACATCCATGCGATCAGCGGCATGGCGGGCAGCACCCAGCCCAGACCCGCCACCACGTAGAAGATCGCTTGAGCCAGCCGCGACGATGCCAGCCAGGGTGTTTGGGCGATGGCCATGCCCGCAAGCGACCAGACAACGACCAGCCCCAGAAGGCCGAAGGTTCCGATAAGTTTTCGTGTGCGGATTGTCATAACAGAATTGTGCTGGTGCCTGTAGACGCGCGTCTTGCGCGGAAAAGTGCGGGGACTATAAGGACCGCGCGAATTCATTCAAGGCTGCATTTTCGGATCATGACATCCCTTGCGATTGACGAAGAGACCAGAGCCGCAGGCATGCGCAGCGTCCGCGCATGGCTGGTCATTGTGGCGGCTCTCATTATCTGCACGCTGATGGTTGGAGGCGCGACGCGGCTGACCGAATCCGGACTGTCGATTGTCGAATGGAAGCCGGTCACCGGCACCGTTCCGCCGTTGACGGATGCCGAATGGAGCCGGCAGTTCGAGGCTTACAAGACCATTCCGCAATACCGGGAAATGAACCGTGGAATGAGCCTTGGCGAGTTCAAGACCATCTTCTGGTGGGAATGGGGCCACCGGCTGCTGGGTCGGCTGATCGGCGCGGTGTTTCTGTTGCCGTTTCTCTGGTTCTTGTGGCGCGGTTTTCTGTCATCCGAACTGAAGCGCAGATTGTGGATCATCTTCGTGCTTGGCGGTTTGCAGGGCGCGGTGGGCTGGTGGATGGTGAGCTCTGGCCTGACCGGGCGCGTATCCGTGTCGCAGTACCGGCTGGCGATCCATTTCATGCTGGCGCTTTTCATCTTCTCGGCGATCGTCTGGACATTGCGGAGGCTTCAGGTTCGTCCACCATCCGTCGCGCCATTGCGGGTGAAGATCATTGGTAGAATTCTTTTGCTGCTGGTGTTTCTGCAACTTTATTTCGGCGCGCTTGTCGCAGGGCTGCGCGCGGGCCGTGTGTTCAACACCTGGCCGCAAATCGATGGTGCATTCATTCCCACGGCGCAGCGTTTGTTCTTCGAGCAACCCTGGTGGCGGAATTTCTTCGACAACACTCTGACGGTTCAATTCACGCATCGGATGATCGCCTATACGCTGGTTGTTCTGACGATCGTCCACGCGATCGATGCAATTCGCGCCCGGACAAGCCCCGCCGTCGTCTCCGGTGCGTTGTGGATCATGTCGGCGATGATCGCTCAGGCTGCGGTCGGCATTCTGACGTTGCTCAATCAGGTTCCGATCGATCTGGGGCTTGCCCATCAGGCCGTTGCCATTGTCGTGCTCACGCTAGCGCTGTTTCAGGTTGAGCGGCTGGGCCGGGCGCTGCCGGACAGGACGTCGGCCAAGCTTCGCCTGGTGGTCGGCGAAGGCGGCTGAATCGAACTATTCTAAAATAGCAAGACTGCGAGAAAGCACCAATTGACGGGTGTTTCTCGATTTTTGCGCTCCTTCACTTTTTGGTGCTGCCCCGGCGTACTTTAATTCCGGTTTGCACCGCGATAGAACGGGCCGTTCACAAGGGTCATAAGGTTTTCCATGTCCAACGCATTCGTCCAGGCTGCCGTCATTTTGTTGCGTGAGGGCCTTGAAGCCATGCTGGTGATCGCGGCGCTCGCGGGCTACCTCAGGAAAGTCGGCGGCGCTCATCGCGTGACCGCTCTTTATGCGGGCGCGCTTGCGGCGGTCGGCGCCAGCATTATTGCGGCATGGTTGTTTGCTGTCCTTAACTCTGGACAGCACAACGATATCTTCGAAGCCATTGTGATCCTTTTTGCTGCAGCCTTGATGCTCTATGTCAGCGGCTGGCTGATGGTGAAGCAGGATCCGCGCGGCTGGCAGGATTACCTTGCGACCAAGGCAGATACTGCGCTGTCGCAGGACACGGCGTGGGCCGTCGGCGCGCTCGCATTCTTCGCCGTGTTTCGTGAGGGCGCCGAAACGGTGCTTTTCATCAATGCACTCGCGGTGACAGAGGGTGGCTGGGGC
>CALRLJ020000308.1:0-4734 GCA_943368635.1 Sediminibacterium ginsengisoli
GAGTCAACGGCGGATCGGCAGGTCGCGAAATCGAGGCGTTAAACCGCCGTCACCGTCACGCGCAAGCCGTCTTTGGGCTTGGGGATCGGCCACATCTGCCATGCTGGCACGTAGCCCGGCGCCATGGTGACGTTGAGATTTTGCAGAAAATGAAACGCGAAGCATTTAGCCTGCATGTAGGCGAAGTGCAATCCGATGCACATATGCGCGCCGCCGCTGAACGGAATGTAGGCGTAGCGGTGACGCGCGCGCTGCGCCTCGTCGGTGAAACGCAGCGGATCGAATGTCTCTGGGTCGGGCCAGTGCTCGCTCATATGGTGCGTGAACAGCGGGTTCATGCCGACCAGCGTTCCGGCGGGAATATCGTAACCCTTGAAGTTGAAATCGCGCGTCGCGCGGCGCGGGATCGACGGCACCGGCGGCTTCATCCGCATCGCTTCCTTGAATGCCATCTCTGTCAGCGGCATCGCGTCGAGTTTTTCGAACGGCAGCGGCGCGCCGGGTGCGATGCCGAGGGATGCGATTTCCTCGCGCAGTTTTGTCTGCCATTGCGGGTTCGCGGCGAGCAGCGCCACGAAGGATGTCAACGATGAGGTCAGCGTGTCGTGCGCTGCCATAATCAGGAAGCTCATGTGGTCGACGATGTCCTGCGTCGAGAGCAGCGCGCCGTCCTCGTGGGTGGCGTGACACAGTTGCGAGAACAGGTCGTCACCGCCGCTCTCGCGCCGCAAGGGAACCTGCTGCGAGAAATAGGCGACGATGCGCTGACGTCCCTTGACGCCGCGCGCCATCTGCGTGCCGGGCCAGGGCTGGCGCACCACCGCAACGGAGGCTGCGATCATATCGACAAAGGCGCGCGTGACGTCTTCAACCTCGGGGCCAATCCCGGTGCCGAGAAACGAGGTGGCGGCAAGATCGAGGGTGAGTTGTTTCATCGCCGGATAGAACAGCATCGGCCCCGGAGCTTCGCGCCACCGATCGACCCGCGCAGCGATCCCGGCGTCGAGTTGCGCGAGATAGCTTTTCATCGGGCCTGATTTGAACGCGATCGACATGGCGCGGCGATGCTGCCGGTGCTCTTCGAAATCGAGCAGCATCAGCCCGCGCGGAAACAGCAATCCAAGAATCGATTCCCATCCGTTGGTCGATGAGAACAGCCTGGTCTGGTCGAGCAGCATGAATTCGTTGGCTTCCGGCCCGAGCAGCGAGACGCTGGTCTCGCCCAGAATCCGCGAGCGATAGATCAGCCCATATTTTTGCGCCATCGCATCGGCTTCGCCTTTGGGATCGGCAAGAACATGGAGGGTGCGTCCGATCAGAGGCCAGCCTTCATCGCCGGGAATATGCGCAAGCTTCGCACGGTCGACCATCATGGGCGGCTTGACCGCGACCGGCGATGTCAGGCTTTGCGTCGACATGGAGCGTTCCCCGGATAGTTGTCGGAGGACATGGGCAAGCCGGCTGCGTTATTGTGGCTCGGTCCCGCCGTCATTTTCGGAATTATCGCCGAGTTGGCGAGGGCCGACAACCCTCCGATACCGGCCATCGCATCGATCGCCGATTGTGCGGTGCGGTCGAGCATGCGTGTGCGGTCCCGGCACGCCATTCGTGCGCGTCATGTTTGAAAACGCTGGCGTTCGCGCAATTTCAAAGTTTTACTGTCGCCACGAAGAAAGCCGGCAAACGGCATCCATCAGGGAGAGTAACGATGAACACCAAGGCAAAGCTGCTCGGACTCGCGGTCGGGTTGTGCGCGGTCGCAGGCGCAGCATCCGCAGGCGACATGAAAATGATGACCGGCCCACAGGGCGGCTCGTGGATTCCGCTCGGCGGCCAGCTCAAGGACATGTGGGAAAAGGCCATCCCCGGCCTGAACATTCAGGCTTTGCCGGGCGCCGGTATCGCCAATGTTCGCGGCGTCGACGAAGGCAAGGCCGAGGTCGGTTTCGGCAATTCGATCTCGACGGTCGACGGGCTTGCGGGCCGTGCTCCATTCCCGAAGGCCACCACCAATGTCTGCAACCTCGCGACGCTTTATCCGCAATACTATCAGCTTGTGGTGAACGCGGACTCCGGCGTCTCCAAAATCGCGGACCTCAAGGGCAAGGCGGTGACCACCCAGCAGCGCGGCAACACCGGCGAATTGATCACGAGGCAACTGCTTGAGGTGAACGGCATTACCTACAACGACGTGAAAGTCTCCTTCGTTGGCTACACCGACTCGGTGAACCAGATGAAGGACGGCAACGCCATGGCCTTCGGCCTCGGTACTCAAATTCCGGCAGGCTCCATCATGGATCTCGCTGCCGCACGCGACATCAAGATGGTCGATCAGTCCGACAGCTACGAGAAAATGAAGAAGCTCAATCCGGGCTATACCCTGATGACTGTTCCGAAGGCGACCTATCCTAAGCAGGATGCCGACGTGAAGGTGATCGGCTATGCGACGCATTTGGTGGTGTCGTGCAAGCTTCCGGCCGATGAAGTCTACACTATGGCCAAGACGCTTGCCGCCAACACCAAGCTCATGGCGACCGTGGCCAAGGACATGGCCACACTGACTCCAGCCGGAATGGCAGCCGACATCGGCATCCCGTTCCATCCCGGTGCGGCCAAGTTCTACAAGGAAGCCGGCCTCACTGTGAAGACGAACTGACCGGACTACCGCCGGCGGCGTGAACGCTGCCGGCGGTTTGCGGCAAAGCATTTCCGGACAGGGCGGGCAGGATTATGAAGCTGGATTTCAGTTACGGCGGCGTCGTGCGCATGGCCACGACTCTCATCTCGGTCGCGATGGTGATTTTCCATGTGTGGGCGATTGTCAACGGCGCGCCGGAGGCGGTCGTCTTTCGCGGCATGCATCTGCTGTTCGCGTTGACGCTGCTGTTTCTGATCTACCGCAGTTCGGGAAGCACCGACGGCACGCCGAGCGTGCTCGATCTGCTGCTGCTGGCGCTGGCGATCGCGCCGATCCTCTATCTGTTCGCCAACTATGAATATGTCATCAACCGCACTTTCTATGTCGATGATCTGACCACCGCCGACATGGTGATGGGCACGCTTATGACGGTGATGGTGCTGGAAGCCGCGCGCCGCGTGATCGGGCTGGCGTTGCCGATTACAGCCGTGGTGTTCATGGTTTATGGGCTGTTCATCGCCAAGCTCGATCCGATGCGGCTGCTCGACCAGCTCTACATGACCACCGAAGGCATCTTCGGCATTCCCCTCTCGGTCTCGGCGTCCTACGTGCTGATCTTCGTGCTGTTCGGCAGCTTCATGGAGCGCACCGGCACCGGGCAGCTGTTCATGGATTTCGCCATGAGCCTGACCGGGCACACCGCGGGCGGTCCCGGCAAGGTGTCCTGCGTCAGCTCGGCGCTGTTCGGCACGATCTCCGGCAGCGCGGTCGCCAACGTCATGGTCGATGGCCCGATCACCATTCCTTTGATGAAGCGTTCGGGTTTCCCGCCGCATTTCGCGGCAGGCGTCGAGGCGGTGGCCTCAACCGGCGGGCAGATCATGCCGCCGATCATGGGCGCCGCCGCGTTCGTGATGGCGGAGTTTCTCGGCGTCTCCTACGGACAGGTGGTGCTGTGGGCGATCATCCCGGCCGTTCTTTATTATGTGGCTTGTTTTTCGGCGGTGCATTTCGAGGCGAAGCGGCGCGGTCTTGTGGGCGTGCCACGCAGCGAATTGCCGAAGCTCGGCGATGTGATGCGCGAGCGCGGGCATCTGTTCCTGCCGGTGCTGACCATTCTTGTCTTTATGTATACCGGCTTCAGTTCGCCGCTCGCAGCGCTGGCCGGCACGCTGGCTTGTTTCCCTGTCGCGGCGCTGCGTAAATCGACCCGCCAGTATGTGACGTTCGAGAATCTGATCGGCGCTTGCGTCGACGGCGCGCGCAACGCGTTGCCGGTGGCGCTGGCCTGCGCCGCAGCGGGCGTTGTGATTGCGGTGGTGACGTTATCGGGTCTGGGTATTGTGTTCACCCAATTCGTCGTGCATCTGTCGCAGAATTATCTGTTGCTCGCGCTGGTCTTCACCATGATCGCAGGCATCGTGCTCGGCATGGGTATGCCGACCACGCCGGCTTACATCATCATGACGGCGCTGCTGGTGCCGGCCATCGTCAAGTTCGGTATTCCGATTCCTGCCGCGCACATGTTTGCGTTCTACTTCGCGGTGCTGTCGGCGATTACCCCGCCGGTAGCGCTGGCGGTGTTCGCCGCCGCCGGGATCGCGCGGTCCGATCTCTGGAAGACGGGACTCGCGGCGGTGCGCATCGCGGCCACCAGTTTCATCGTGCCGTTCATGTTCGTCTATGAGCCCGCGCTTCTGATGATCGGCGACTGGCCGACCATCATCTGGAGCAGCCTCACCGCGGGCGTCGGCGTCTTGCTGTTTGCCGCCGGACTGCACGGCTATTTCCTGACGCATTCGAAGTACTGGCAAAGTGCTGCGCTGGTGATCGGCGGACTCTTGCTGATCGAGCCGGGTCTTGTCAGCGATTCCATCGGGGCGGCCCTTGCCGCGCTGGTGATGGTCACCCAGCGTTATGCAAGAAGTCAGACGCTCACGCCTGCGCCTGAACTGTCGGCCGGCAAAGTGACGGACTGACTCTTCGCGCGTGTGGCCGTTCAGGCGGGAACGATGGTCTTGCCGATCGGCCACACTGCGATGGCCCCGAGCTTGAGGTGCGCCCAGGCGAACGGGATTCCAACAATCGTGATGCCA
>CALRLJ020000309.1:0-4731 GCA_943368635.1 Sediminibacterium ginsengisoli
GACAACAAGATTGCCGAGGTCTGGAATCTGATCGTCACCGGCGACAAGATGAGCAACGACGACGCCTATACAATCGTGAAGACGTTGGTTGAGAAGAAGGCCGACCTTGTTGCAGTTCACAAAGAAGCCCTGAGCTTCTCGCTGGACAATCAGGTCCAGACGCGTTCGCCGGTCCCCTTCCATCCGGGCGCGCTGAAGTACTTCAAGGAAAAAGGCATCGGCGGCTGAGTTGAACTCGAATATCTATCGACGAAACCCCGGCTCTCACGCCGGGGTTTTTCGTTGCGGCTATGGCACGTCCGTTGGCGCGTCGCGGTCTATCGCGAAATCGTCGAACCACGGCTGATTGTTGCCCGCGATCGAAGCCGCTATCATGCGCGACGCAAGATAACTGTAAGTAATGCCGTTTCCGCCATAGCCATAGGCTGCATGAATGCGCGGGTGACCGGGAACGGGTCCGATCAAAGGCAGGCCGTCGGTGGTCGCCCCGAAAGCGCCGGACCAGACAAACTCCGCAACCGGCTCGGCATGCGACCACAACCCGTTCAGCTTGCGCAGGATTGTTTCTGCTTTCTCCGGCATCAGCCGATCGCGCTCCTCCGGCTCTATCACCCTGTCGTCGTCCTCGCCGCCCATGATGATTCGGTTGTCTCTTGTGGTGCGGGCGTAACTGTAATTCTCCGACGCCTCCCAGATCAGCACGCCATCGCGCCAGATGGCATCGGGCGGCTGAGGCGGCGTGGCGATGGCCCAGCTCGATGAAATCTTGTGAAGGCTGGAGTGAACAAAGTCCGGCATCACATAACCGGTGGCCAGAACGACATGCCTGGCCTCGATGATATGGCCGTTGTCCAGCTCGACAATCACCGCCTGCCCGCTGTTGTCGTAGTTCTCCGCGCTCGCATCGAATATCTTGACACCCTGCGCCGACGCCGCAGCCAGCAGAGCCTGACACAGCAACAACGGGTCCGCATCCGCCGAACCGATCGAATGGATCGCCGCCTCCCGATAAAGGCCGAACTCTTCCAGCAAGGTCAGATGATCCAGAAAATCGCCGGGCAGACCGGCACGCATGCGAAGCTTATGTTCGGCTTGCAGCTCGCGCGCGCCGGCATTGCCCGCTGCGAGATAAAGCGATCGCTTGTGGCGCAAGCCGCAGGCCAGGCTGTGCGTGTTGATCAATTCAGCCAGTCCGCTGACTGCACTGAAGCTGCGGCGATAAATGTTCGCGGCGCGCTCAAAGCCGTACATCGCAGTAAGATCGTTCAGGGAACGGTCGATCTCCCATAAGAGCATCGCAGTGCTGGCCGCCGTGCTGCCGAGGCCCGGACGCTGACGGTCGATGACGCAGACTTCATGCCCTTGCGAAGCGAGATGCTCGGCGACAAGCGAGCCGGTAACGCCCGCGCCGACAACCAGAATTTCGCAACGAAAGTCCTGATTCACTGACGGGCGGTTCGGCTGCAGGAGTTTCTGACTCCACGGCGGCGTGCCGCCGCGCAAGTCGTCGTGCCGGACTGTTTCGGGATCGAACATCATTCACTTCAATCATGTGTAGAAAAACGGCCCCCGTGCCGCTCACATGATGACGCAAAAGATACACAAAAGTTCCCTTCCGGGATCACGCCCCTTCGTCGAGCGCGACCATTTCACGTTTTTTGCGAAGCGACGGCAGTAATGGCCCGATCAGCAGGATCGCGGCAATAATCAGACAGATCGCCGAGATCGGACGCTGCACGAACGTCATAAGATCACCCTGCGACAAGATCAGCGACTTGCGCAGGTTGTTTTCCATCAGCGGACCCAGCACGAACGCCAGCACCAGCGGCGCAGGCTCGTAGCCGAACTTGCGCATCAGGTAACCGATCACGCCGAATCCGACCATGACGTAGACATCGAATACGTTGTTGCTGCTGCAATAAACACCAACGATGGTGAACAACAGGATCATCGGAAACAGCACGTTGTAAGGCAGCTTCAATAGTTGCACCCACATGCCGATCAGCGGCAGGTTGAGTACCAGCAGCATGAGGTTGCCGATATACATGCTGGCGATGATACCCCAGAACAATCCGGGATTTTGCGTGATCAGCAGCGGCCCCGGTTGAAGGCCGTGAATGACGAACGCGCCGAGCAGCAGCGCCATCACAACATTCGGCGGAATACCAAGCGTCATCAGCGGAATGAACGCGCCGCCTGCCGCCGCGTTATTTGCAGCCTCCGGTCCCGCAACGCCTTCGATCGCGCCTTTTCCGAAACGCTGCGGCGTTTTCGACAGGCGCTTCTCGAGCGCATAGGACGCGAACGACGCCACCACCGCGCCGCCACCCGGCAGGATGCCAAGGAAGAATCCGAGCAACGTGCCGCGGCCGACCGGCCCGGCGCTGGCCTTCCAGTCTTCTTTATTGGGCAGAAGCTGTGTGATCTTGGTGTTGATCACATCGCGCTTGATGACTTGCTCGATATTGATGAGGACTTCGGCCACGCCGAACAGGCCCATCACCACCGGCACCAGCCCGATGCCGTCGATCAGTTCGAGACGGCCGAATGTCAGGCGCGGCATCGCCGTGATGCTATCGAGGCCGATCAAGCCGAGTACGACGCCGATGCAGGCCATCAGCAGCGCTTTCGCCATCGACCCCTGTGTGAGGAAGGTCAGCACCACAAGGCCAAGCACCATCAGGCTGAAATACTCGGCCGGTCCGAACGACACCGCGACATTCGCCAGCGATGGCGCGATCAGCATCAACGCCACCAGCGAGAAGGTGCCCGCGATGAACGAGCCGAGCGCGGAGATGCCAAGCGCGGGTCCGGCCCGCCCCTGCTTCGCCATCTGATGGCCGTCGATACAAGTGACGACGGATGCAGCCTCACCCGGAATGTTGACGAGAATCGATGTGGTCGAGCCGCCATACATCGAGCCGTAGTAAATGCCGGCCATCATGATGATGCCAGACTCCGGCGTGCCGGACAGCGTCACGGGCAACAGCAGCGACATCGCCGAGATTGGACCGATACCCGGCAGCACGCCGACCAGCGTGCCGATGAAAACACCGATGAAACAGTACAACAGGTTTATCGGCTGAAGGGCGACACCGAGACCGTGCGAGACGTTGACGAGAACATCCATGAGCTTGCCCGATCAGCCGATGTTGAACATGCCCGAAGGCAACTGGATGAGCAGTCCGTGCTTCAGCACCCACCAGACGCCGAGCGGCGCGAGCACCGCCAGCGGGATCGCCAGCGTCCAGCGCACGGGATCGATCACCCGCAGCAACAACAGAAGCAGTGGAATCGTCGCCAGCAGAAAGCCGAGCGGCTCAAGCAAAAACGAAAACGCAGTCAGACATGCAATAACCACGACCGGCTTGGTCCAGCGCGTTCCGGCCCACAGCGATGCAACGGCCGGACTGCCTTCCGTGATTGCCGAAACGATGATCGTGACGGCGAACATGCACATCAAAATGCCGGTGTAGAACAGCACGAAACCCGAGCCCGGATCGTTGATGCTGCCGATCTTGAGCTTGAGGCCCGCCCAGATCACGAACACGCCAAGGGCCATGCCGATCGCACCGCCCCATAGTTCGGAGTTGCTCAACCAGCTTTTCGCAGTCTTCTCAACCGCCATCGCGCCGCCCCCCATCACGCCGGGACTCGCGATAGAGCGCGAGTCCCGTATTCAACGCGCAGACGTCAGTTGGTCTTCTTGGCGAGTCCGAGCGAGTCGATCACCTTGCGTTCGGAGTCGGTGACCTCGGCGACGAACTTCCTGTAGTCATCGGTGTTCTTGTAGTTCACGACCATATCGAACTTCGCCAAAGTCGCGACCACAGCCGGATCTTCAAGCGCCTTTTTGAAGGCGTCATGCAGCTTGGTAACGATCTTCGGGTCCATGCCCTTCGGACCGGCAATTCCGAACGGCGAGTCATACACCATCGAATAGCCGAGTTCGTTCAGCGTGGGCGCGTCGGGGAAGTTCGGCGAACGCTTCGAGGTCCAGACCATCAGCAGGCGCAGCTTGCCGGCATCGACCAGCGGGCGCCACCCGGTGGAATCCGCCTGAAGCATGGTGTGCTGTCCGAGGACTGCGGCATTGGTCTCCGCGCCGCCCTTGAAAGGCACCTGAGTGAGTTTGATACCGGCTTTCGCCGAGATCTGCTCCATGCCGATGTGCAGCGAAGTGCCTGCGCCGGGCGTTGCATAGGTCACCTTGCCCGGATTGGCTTTGGCGAAATCCACCACATCCTTCCAGGTCTTGAACTGCGACTCCGCGTTGGTGGTCACACCGAAGGTGTAGCCGGTCAGGTGAACGATATAGGTGAAGTCCTTGTTCGCATCCCATGAGACCTGCTGCATCAGCGGCAGCCGGAACACCGTGATCGGGATCTGCGAAATCGTGTAGCCGTCGGGCTTCGCTGCCGCTGCCATCGTCGCCGGTCCCACCGTGCCGCCGCCTCCGGCCTTGTTGTCCACGACGATCGGCTGGCCGAGGATCTTCGACGCGCTGTCGGCAATCGCGCGCATCGAGATGTCGGTCGAGCCGCCCGCTGGCCACGGCACAATCAGTGTGATCGGCTTGGTAGGATAGTCCTGCGCCAGTGCAATGCTCGACAGCGACGCCAGCACAGCCGCGGCGAGTACGGTTTTGAATCCGGTTCGATAAGCCATTGATCGTTTCTCCCCTTGGCGGTTCGTGACGGTGTCCGAACCTTTGTTGTTCTATTTTGTGAG